>JALYTR010000164.1 GCA_030854165.1 Pseudomonadota bacterium
ACCCCATGCCCGATGTCCCGGCCCCCGAGACCCTGCCGTCCGAACCCGGCTGGGGCGGCCGGCCCAGGCCCATCGACATCCGCGCCGTCGATCCGCGCGGCTGGAACGTCCCGGGCAAGGCGCCGCCGTTTCAGAACATGTGGATGCGCGCCCTGGCGCCGCTGGGCGACGATCCAGTGATGAACCAAGCGGTGATCGCCTACGCCTCGGACATGGCTTTCATGTCCACCGGCATGCGCCCCCATGGCCTCCACTGGCAGACGCCGGGCCTCCAGACGGCGAGCCTCGATCACGCCATCTGGTTCCACCGGCCGTCCTGTTTCAACGACTGGCATCTCTACGCCCAGAAGAGCCCGTCGGCCTCCGGCTCGCGCGGCTTCAACCTGGGCGAACTCTTCAACCGCGATGGCCGGCTCGTCGCCTCCATGGCCCAGGAAGGCCTGATGCGCTACCGCCCGCCGGCCAGCGCTTCGCGCTGAACCGCCGCCGCCGGCCGCCGGGCCATGCGGCTAGCCAGGAGCAATGTGGTCAGCACGGCGGCCCAGGCGAGAAGCTGGACGCCCATGGGGCGATCCGCGTAGCCGGTCAGGACATGCAGGGCGCGGCCCGCCAGGGTGTCGTCGGCGAGCAGGCGCGAAGTATCCCAGATCTGATCCCCGAGGCTGGGGAGCGCGCCGGCTTGCCTAAGGAACACCGCCGCCTGGCCGGCCATGCCCGCCGCCATGAGGGCGATCAGCGGATTGGTGACCGCGAACAGGCGCCCCGCGGGAATGGCCAGCAGGCCACGATAGAGCAGCCAGGCGGTCGCCGCGCCGGCCGCCAGTCCGCCGGCCGAGCCCACGAGCATGGCTCCGGGCGTCTCGCCACCCGACGCGGCGATACCGAACAGGAACAACACCACCTCCGAGCCCTCGCGCAGGATGGCCACGGCCACCACCCCCGCCATGGGGGCCATGGTTTTGCCGCCGCCCGCGATCTCGCCGCCCAGCGCCCTGAAAGTCTTGGACATCTCCCGCCCGTGCCGGTTCATCCACAGGACATGCCAGGAGAGCATGGCCACGGCGGCGATCAGGATGGCGGCGTTGAACACCTCCTCACCCACCCCGGCCAGGGCGTTCGAAAGGGCGCCCGCGAACAGGGCCACCAGGGCCGCGCCGGCCAGTCCGCCGGCCACCCCCGCCGCGATCCAGCGTCCGCGCCCGGCGATCCCTTCGGTGGCCGCCAGCACCACGCCGACGATCAGGCCGGCCTCGAAGACTTCGCGAAAGACGATCAGCAGCGCGGCGAGCATGTCTAGCGCGTTCCGGCGATCATGTGGCCCTGGGCTGTGCCCGGGTGGAACTCGCCCATGAAGGCATAGGCCCCCGGCGCCAGGGGTCCGACGGTGAAGGTCACCTTGCCGCCCGGCGTGACCAGTTTCTCCACCTTCAGATCGTGGCTGTCGAACTCCTCGGTGGCCATGTCGCGATTGGTCAGCTCGATGGCGATCCTTTCGCCGGCCGGCACGGTGAGCGTCGAGGGAAAGAATTTGTGGTCCTGCAATGTCATCGCGACGGGCGCCGGAGCGGCGAGGGCGCTTCCGGCGGCAAGGGCGATGAGGAGGGGCGCGACGGCGCGAAGAAGACGCATGGCGAATCCTGTTGCGAAGGGGTCCTCCAGATATTGCAATTGACAATCGCTCGCAAGTAACATTATGCGATCAATTCTTACTCGCGGGAGAGATTGGGTGAAGTTTCTGGCCGGCGCGGCGGCGATCGCGCTGACATTGATGGGATTTGGCGCGGCGCGGGCCGATCCGCGCTTGGACGAGAAAGTCTATACCCCCTATATTCAAAACGGCGTGACGGAGTTCGAGGCGCGCAACGGGCGGGAGTTGGGCGGCCCGCTCCTCGGCCAGGCGACCACCGTTTTGGAAGCCGAATATGGGCTGAACGATCGTCTCAGCCTGGCGTTGGTGGGGGCGATCGAGCGCCCGGCCGGCGAGACCAGCCGCCTGACCGGCGTCGGACTCGAGGCGGTGACCTACCTGGGGCGGATTCCCACCGTGGGCGTGGATGTCGGACTCTACCTCGAATACAAGCGTGGCTTGAACGGCGAAAACGACGTGGGCGAGGCCAAGTTGCTGCTTGCCAGGACGGCGGGGCGTTTCCAGGGCCTGCTGAACCTCATCTTCGAAAAGCCCCTGAGCGCGCCCGCCGGCCAGGGCTATGCCGCCTATGGCTACGCCGCCTCGGCCACCTGGCAGGCGGTGGGAAATCTGCGCCTGGGGGCCGAGGCGTTCGGCGATCTGGGCGACGATCACGCCTTCCTCGGCCGCCAGGGCGGCTATGCGGGACCCCAGGTGAAATGGGAAGGCCGCCTGGGTTCCTCGCCAATCGACCTCGGCATCGACGCAGGCTGGCTCGCCGCGGTCGGCCCGGCCCGCCGCGAAGCGTCCAGCCAGGCGCGGGTGGGAATCGAGTTGGAGCGGCGCTTCTAGAGTCTTGGCCGGCTGAGCCGAATCGGTTCGCCACCCCCTACATCGTCATCCCGGAAGGACGCGCGCGGCGCGGACTGTCCGGGATCCAGGAGGCCAAGGCCACGGTGAAACGGTCCCCCGTTCGCCCCTTGCAGAAGCGTTGAATGTGGCTCCTGGGCCTCGGACAAGTCGGCTTCGCCGTCTTTCTAAGGATGAGGGGGTGGATCAACTGAACCGGTGAATGGGCTAGAGGCGGAAGTTAGCGTTTCAGGTTGGTTCAGTGAGTAAGAAAGATCAGCGCCAAACCGATGGCGAAAATGATGTGAATGCCGGCGATGAAGGCGCGCATGGCCGGCGTGAGCGGAACGGGCTCCTGGCAACCGGCCGCTCGAAGGCGCTCGTTCGCGCGCCCGAGTGTGCTCATGGTCCGCCAGATCACGATGCCAGCGATCACACAGATGACGACGCCAAATATTCTGAGAACGCTCATGGCGCAGCAACGCACGCTGCCCCCACGTCGCCGGGGCGTTTCTGGCCCTGCGGGCCTTCAGGCAAACTCGGCCTCCAGATGCGCGATCCAGCCTAGGGTCTCAGCCTCCATGGCCTCGAGTTCAGCAATCTTTTTCTTGACGTGACCAACCCACTTGCCGGGCGGTCCGAAGGGATCGGTAAGACGCGGGTCCGGCTGGTCCCGACAAACTTGCAGTTCATCGCGGATGGCAGCCAGCGCGTACCTCGCTTCAAAAAGAGAGGGAATCACCATGCCGCCCAGATAGACCTCGCCGTTGGCTTGCGCCACGCTTGCGGGCGACGGAAATTCAAACTGAGACACCAGCGGCGCGGGCGCGGACTAGGCGCGACCCCGTTTTTTGGCGATGATCCGAAAATCCGCTGGAGATGAGTCTGATGAAATTCCTTGCCGTCGCCCTCCTCGCCCTCGGTCTAGCCACCGCCGCGCGCGCCTATTGCCCGCCCGGCCTGCCGCCGGGCGTCACCTGCGGCGAGCGCAACGCGATGCTGGCCCCGGCCGGAACCTATGCGCTCGACCCCGACCATACCGCGGTCGTCGCCATGATCTCGCACCTGGGCTATTCGCTGAGCCTGTTCCGCTTCGGCAAGGCCGAGGGGACCCTGGTGTGGGATCCGGCCAACCAGGCGAAGTCGGCATTGAGGGTGACGGTCGATCTGGCCTCGATCGCCACACCCGTGCCGGGCTTCGCCGAGCAATTGCAGGGGCCCAACTATCTCAACGCGGCGGCCAATCCGAAGGCGATCTTCGTCTCGACCGCCTTCAGGGCCGCCGGCGCGACCTTGGGTCAGGTCGACGGCCAGCTCACGCTTAACGGCAAGACCTTGCCGGTGACCTTCGATGTTGATCTCGTCGGGGCCGGCAAGGGGTTCGGCAAGCCGCGCCTGGGCGTCGAGGCGCGCGCCCACATCGATCCCGCCGCCTTCGGCCTCTCGCCGCTTCTGGGCAAGTCGATCGAACTGACCATCAATTGCGAGTTCGAGCGGAGGGGGTGAGGCGCGCTGGGCGCCATGGTTCCAGTCGATCAGGCTCGTTGGCAGGTCGGACGCCAGACGGTCGTCGTGGGGGACTGCCTGGCGGGCATGAAGCGGCTTCCCGATGAATGCATAGACGTGGCCATCACCTCGCCGCCCTACAATATCGGCGTGGCCTATGGCGGCTATGACGACCGGCGACCGCGCCAGGAATACCTGGATTGGCTTGGCGCGATCGGCCGGGAGATTGCCCGCGTCCTGACCCCCGCCGGATCGTTCTTCCTCAACGTGGGAGGAATAAATTCCGACCCCTGGATAACCATGGATGTCGCGCAAGCCTTCCGCGGCGCCCTGCGCCTCCAGAATCACATTGTCTGGGTTAAATCCCTGAGCATCGGTGAGAATACGGTGGGCCACTTCAAGCCGATCGCGAGCCGCCGCTACCTCAACCACAATCACGAAGCGATCTTCCATTTCACGAAGTCGGGCGCGGTGGAGATCGATCGCCTTTCGGTGGGCGTACCCTTTAAGGACAAGTCCAACATCGCCCGGTGGGGGCACACCAGGGACCGCCGATGCGCGGGGAACGTCTGGTTTATTCCCTATGTTACGGTACGATCAAAGGCACAGAAATTTGACCATCCCGCAGGTTTCCCCGTCGAACTGCCGGAGCGGTGCATCAAGCTTCATGGCGTCGAAAATGCGAGGGTGCTTGACCCATTCCTTGGCGCGGGCTCGACCCTGGTCGCCGCCGAGCGGCTGGGCTGCGAGGGTATCGGCTTCGAGATCGATGCACGTTACGCACAATCGGCCATGGCTCGCCTTGGCGGGCTCGCGCTCAATGTACCCCCGATGACTGCGGGCCGCGTCCCGGTCACAGTAGGCTAGGATCTGGGCGCTTCCGCCCGCAGCAGTCTCAGCAACGCCAGTTCCGCCGCCCGCGCCTCTCCCGCCAGCTTGGGCGACAGGGCGCCGGCTTCATAGGCCTCGAACACCTTCGGATGAATGTAGCAGGCGCGGCAAACCGTTGGGGTGTTGCCCAGGACGCCTGCCACCGCCTTAACGCAGGCGGAGACGGCGCGCTTAGCCTCGGCGGCGCTCGACGGCCGGGGCTGCATGGCCAGCGCCCGGGCCGCCATCGCCGCGCCGGCCCAGGTGCGGAAATCCTTGGCGCTGAACGCCTCGCCCATGGCGCCATGCAGATAGGCGTTCACGTCGCTGCTCTCGATGGCGTGCCGCGCGCCCGTCTCATCGACATAATGGAACAGCCTCTGGCCACGCAGGCCCTCGCAGCCATGCAGGACGCGGGCCAGGCGGCGATCGTGGAACGCCGTCTTGTGGGTCACCCCGCTCTTGCCGCGAAATTCGAACACCGCCCCGGCCCCGGTGAGGTTGACATGGCGCTTGAGCATGGTCGTCAGGCCGAAGCTCTTGTTCGTTTTGGCGTATTCGTCATTGCCGACCCGGATGAGGGTGATCTCCAGCAGCGCGATCACGGCGGCCAGCACCTTTTCGCGCGGCAGACCATGGCGGCGAAGATCGGCTTCCACGCGGGCGCGCAGGCGGGGAAGGGCGCGGCCGAAGGCGTGCACCCGGTCGTATTTGGCTTCGTCGCGAAACGCCCGCCAGAGGGGATGGTAGAGGTACTGCTTGCGTCCGCGCGCGTCGCGGCCCACCGCCTGGATGTGACCGGCCGGGTCGGGGCAGATCCACACCGCCGTCCAGGCTGGCGGGATCACCAGGGCGGCAATGCGCCGGATGGTCTTGGGG
>JALYTR010000165.1 GCA_030854165.1 Pseudomonadota bacterium
AAGTTCTGGCGTCCGAAGCCCCGGCCCAGCAGCATGTACTCGAGGCCCGTCCGCAGCCGATTCAGCCCCTTGTTGTAGCCGTAGGCGGTCTTCACGCCCGGCGTCTCCCAGGAAAGGATGACATCAAGGTGGTCTTGCAGATTGGCGCCGACACCGGGCAGATCGTGCAGGGGCGCGACGCCAACCGCCTTCAGGGCGGCAGGATCGCCGACGCCGGAAAGCTGCAGGATGTGCGGGGACTGCACCGCCCCGGCGCAGAGCAGCACCTCGGCGTCGGCGTGAGCCCGGCGCATCTGGCCATTCTGGACGAATTCGACTCCGACCGCCCGACCTCCTTCAATGAGAATGCGGGTGGTGCGCGCGCCGACCTCGGTGGTTAGATTAGGCCTCTTAAGGACCGGGCGCAGATAGGCGGCCGCCGCGCTCCAGCGGCGACCGTTCCTGATGTTCAGTTGATAGGGGCCAAAACCCTCCTGGCGATACCCGTTGAAGTCAGCGGTGAGCGGATGGCCGGCCTCGCCGCCGGCGGCGATGAAGGCCGAATAGACCGGGCTCCTGGAAGCCGCCCTGGAGATGTGCAGCGGCCCCTCGGCGCCGTGGTAGTCGTCGCCTCCGCCTTCAAGGGCCTCGGCGCGCTTGAAATAGGGCAGAACGTCGGCGTAGCCCCAGCCGGCCAGGCCCATCTGGCGCCACAGGTCGTAGTCGCGGGGGTGGCCGCGGATATAGATCATGCCGTTGATCGAGGAGGATCCGCCCCAGCCCCGCCCCCTCGGCCACCACAGGCGCCGGTTATCGAGGTTGGGCTCCGGCTCGGTCCAGAATCCCCAGTTGTGGTCGCCCTTGGCGGCGATCAGCGTCCCCACCGCCGCCGGCATCCTGATGAGCAGGCTGTCGTCCTTCTTGCCCGCCTCGATAAGGAGAACCGTCGTCGCCGGGTCGGCCGTCAGACGAGCCGCCAGAACGCAGCCGGCCGAGCCGGCCCCGATGATGATGTAGTCGTAACGATCGCCGGCCATCCGCGCCGTGTCTCCTTCGAAGATCTCGCTCAGGCCGCGCGACCGCGTCCGGAAAAGCGCCGTGTGATCGTCCGCCACGCCTGGCCGCTCTCGTGCAAGCCTAGCAACCGGGCGGCGACAAAGTAAGTGACCACGCCCAGGCTCACCGCGGCGGCCAGGCCGAAGGCGCGGAGAAGCCGAGAGGCAATCAGGCTCTCCGCCAGATGGTTGACGCCCCAGGCGACCAGTCCGCAGAACCCGGCCGCCAGGGCGCACTTGAGCAGAAAGACGGTCCATTCTCGCCCGTCGCCGATCTCGACCCGCTTGCGAAGGGCGAAAGCCAGTTGGCCGACGTTGATCAGGGCGACGGCGGAGGTGGTCAGGGCGAGTCCGGCATGGCCCAGGTGGAGGACCTCGAAGCCGATGAGGTTGAGGACCAGGTTAACGGCGATGCCGATCAGGCTGATGCGCAGGGGCGTGCGCGGCTGGCCGAGGGCGTAGAAGCACGGAACCAACACCTTGATCGCCGCATAGCCCGCCAGGCCCACGGCGTAGGCCTGCAGGGCCAGGGCGGTCTGGTCGGTGTCGCGGGCGCTGAACCGGCCGTGCTGATAGATGAGACCAATGATCGGATGGGCGAGCACCGCCAGGCCGGCCGCCGCCGGCAGGGCCAGGAACCAGGCCAGGCGCAGGGAATCGCGCGCCGTCTCGCCAAACCCCTTCAGGTCGCCGCGCACGAAGGCGCGGGTCACCGCCGGCAGCGTCGCGGTGGCCAGCGACACGCCGAACAGGCCAATGGGAAACTGCATCAGGCGGAAGGCGCAGGCGAGCCACGACTGGCCGCCGTTGATCTGCGAGGCGAAGAGGCCGTTGACCAGCACGTTCACCTGCACCGCGGCCCCGGCGATTACGCTGGGCCACATCAGGGCCCAGAGCTCGCCCAGGCGGGGGTCCCGCAGATTGAGCCGCCAGCGGAAACGGAAACCCAGGCGGTAGAGCGAGGGAAGCTGGACGGCCAGTTGCGCCAAACCACCCAGCAGCACGCCCAGGCAAACGCCGTAGAGGGCGCGCTGATCGAAAACGGGATGGCGCCAGTCGGCCCGCGCGCCGGCGTCGAAGGCGTAGGCCAGGGTGACCCCGGCGACGATCGAGACGATGTTGAACACCGTGGAGGCCGAGGCCGGCACGGCGAACACGAAGCGGGCGTTGAGCATCCCCATCACCGCCGCGGCGAGGGAGACGAACAGGATGAAGGGAAACAGGATCCGGGTGAGCTGGACGGCCAGTTCGAACTTGCCCGGCACATTGTGGAAGCCGAAATTTGTCACCTCGACCAACGCCGGCGCGGCGGCCACGGCGACGATGCACAGGGCCCCCATCAGGAAAATCATCGCCGTCAGGATCAGGCTGGCTAGCTCCCAGGCAGTCGCCTCACCCTCCTTGTCCCAGGCGCGGGTGAACAGGGTGGTGAAGGAGATGGAGAGGGCGCCCTCGGCGAACAGGTCGCGCAGCAGATTGGGGATGCGGAAGGCGGCGATATAGACGTCCAGCAGCTTGCCCGCCCCGAACATGCCCGCAAAGACGATCTCCCGCGCCAGGCCGAACAGGCGCGAGCCGATCACCGCGACCCCCACGATCCCGGCGGCGCGGCGCGTGCTGGGTTCGGAGGCCGCGTCGGTCATGGCCACGTTCTGGCGAGGTTCGTGACGCGCGACAATGGCCGCGCTCCGGAGGGCGGACGTCTCGTCCGCCAACCGCATCGTCGCGGGCGGGACGCCCGCGCTCCGGATGTCAACGCTCCGACCATGGCTAAACCGCGGTCAGCCCCGTCTTGAAGCGCTTCCAGTTTTCCACATAGTGCATGGCGCCTGCGGCCAGGCCGGCCGCCTGCTCGGGCGAAAGGGTTCTTACCACTCGCCCAGGCGCGCCCATGACCACGGAGAAGTCGGGGATTTCCTTGCCTTCGGTGATCAGGGCGCCGGCCCCGATAAGGCAGTTCCGGCCGATCCTGGCGCCATTGAGCACGATCGAGCCGATGCCGATGAGCGAATTGTCGCCGACGGTGCATCCATGCATCATCACCATGTGCCCGACGGTCACGTTGTCGCCAATCGTCAGGGGCTCACCCAGATCGGTGTGAAGGACAGAGTTGTCCTGGACATTGGAATTCTCGCCCACGGTGATGGGATCATTGTCGCCGCGCAGGACGGCGCCGAACCAGATACTGGCGTTTTTCTTCAGAATTACATTGCCCATCAGGACAGCAGTGGGGGCTATCCAGTATTCGCCGTCGCTTGGTATCACCGGCGCCCGGCCATCCAATCTATAGACGCTCATCCGCGTACCCCCTAGTCTTGCAAAGAACCACTTGATTAACCCCTCATAAACCACGTTAGGATCAGTGTCGTCGGGCGATTCGGGGGGAAGTCCCCCTGGTCGCATCCCTCCGCGGGCCTCCCGCTCGCGGTCTCCTCGAGAACGGAGAGGCGGGTGTCGCGTAGCTTATCTGGGCGGTCGGCCGGCTTTCCACATCTGCATGGTTTTCAGGGCGCGCCATAGCGGTGTCGCCCTTTTTCTTTGACAACAACGGAGGCTTTCGATGACCAAGCGAGCCCTGAAGCGATTTGTGCGGGAAGGCGCGTTCGACGAGCGGCAGTTCGATCCCGAGGGCCCTTGGGACGCCAAGGTGCGGCGCCTGCCCACGGCGCGCGGCTGGACGCCGATGCCGCAGAACGACGATCGCGAACAGGGTTATCTGAAGACCATCAAGGCCAGGTCCGAAGGCCAGGAGCGGCTGATCGAGGCCATCGATGCCCGCAACCTGATCCTAGCCCTGGGCCCGGCCGGCAGCGGTAAGACCTATCTCGCCATCGCCAAGGCGGTGGAGGCCCTGGACGCCGGCAAGGTCGGCCGCATCGTGCTCTCCAGGCCGGCGGTGGAGGCCGGCGAATCTCTGGGCTATCTGCCGGGCGAACTGGAAGACAAGCTCGCCCCATACCTGCGGCCGCTCTACGACGCCCTCTCCGATCGCCTTTCGATGAAGCGGGTGCGCGCCCTGATCACCGAGGGGGCCATTGAGATCGCGCCGGTGGGCTTCATGCGCGGGCGCACCCTCAACAACGCCTTCGTGGTCATCGACGAGGCGCAGAACTGCACCTATGTCCAGCTCAAGATGCTGCTCACGCGCCTCGGCTGGAACTCGACCATGGTGGTTACCGGCGATCCTGGGCAGTCGGACCTGCTGCCAGAGCTGTCGGGCTTGGCCAAGGCGGCGGACAAGCTGGAGGCCCTGCCCAACATCGCGGTGATCCGGCTTGGCGACCGCGATATCGTCCGCCATCCCCTGGTCGCCGACATGCTAAGCGTCCTGTAGCCGGGCGGCGCGCAATGGCTTAAAGCGTCGTCATGGCCTGGAGATCGGCAATGACGGTAGGCAAGGCTCTTGGGACGGGCGCCCTGGCCGTGCTGGCGGGCTGCGTCACGCGCACCCACGTCGAAAACGCCGCGCTGACCATGCCCTGGCCAAAGCCGCCCTCGGCGGAGCTGCTGGCCTATGCGCCGCCCAACGAGGACTATCCCTCGATTGGCGGCGATATTCTCAAAGGCGCCTCACCGGCCGAACAGGCCGCCGCCCGCGCCGCCGCGACGCGTCCCCTGGCCGAGCGTTCCAAGCCCTAGGCGCCGCGCGGGCGGCATGACCCATGACGCCGTGCAGATCGTCGCCCGCGGACCGCGCGACGATGCGCGGGCCGCCGAGGCGGCCATCGACGCCGATCCTCTCCTGGAGGCGACGACCTGGTCGATCATCGAGGAGGACGAGGCGAAGGGGATCTGGCGCATCGACGCCTACCCCGCCTCCGATCCCGAGGCGCGGCGCCTCATCGCCGTCCTGGGCCGCCATGCGGGGCTGAAGACGACCACCCAAAAGCTCGCCGACGCCGACTGGTTGGCCATGGCCCTCTCGGGCCTGCCGCCGGTGCGGGCGGGGCGGTTCTTCGTCTATGGGATGCACGATCGGGGACGCATACCGATCAATGCGGTGGGCCTGCGCATCGAGGCGGGCGCGGCGTTCGGCACCGGCCATCACGGCACCACCGTGGGCTGTCTGATCGCCTTTGACGCCCTCATCAAACGCCGGCGCTTCGCGCGCGTGCTCGATGTGGGCGCGGGAACCGGCGTGCTGGCCATCGCCGCCGCCCGCGCCGGCGCGGCGGTGAGCGTGGGCACGGACATCGATCCGGTCTCGGTGCACATCGCGAACCAGAACGCCAGGGTGAACCGGACGGCCAGCCGCTTCGCGCGCGCCGACGGCCTCGCCCACCGGCTGGTGGCCCAGAGCGCGCCCTACGATCTGGTGTTCGCCAACATCCTGGCCCGGCCGTTGATCTCCCTAGCCCAGGACATCCGCTGCGCCCTGCGGCCGGGGGGAACCGCCATCCTCTCCGGCCTGCTGCGCGTCCAGGCCCGCGCGGTGCTGGCCGCCTATCTGGGGCGGGGGTTTCGCCTTGAGCGCCGCCTGCGCCGCGACGCCTGGGCGACGTTGGTGCTGCGGCTTGTGAGGTCTCATACTAATCGCCCCTGAAAGTGACTCGGGGGGATTCCCAAAGTTGGCGAACCGTGATTCACCCTGCTGATTGCAGGGAGGTTTGTCGATGCCGGCTCTTGGGTTGCGATCTGACTACGATGCGGGCCAGCTC
>JALYTR010000166.1 GCA_030854165.1 Pseudomonadota bacterium
GCCGTGGGAGGCCTCGAAGCGGACCAGGGTGCGCGCCGCGTCGGCCAGTTCAGCCTCCGGCGCCGCGCCAGCGTTGTCGATCCGCGCCCGCAGGCGGGCGAGCGCCCGCTTGAGGCCGTCGGCATGGTCGGCCATGCTCGGTTCGAGGCGGGTCAGGCGCCAGAAATTCTGGGCGGCGGCCGAATCGTCGGCGGCCAGTTCGGCGTCATAGGCGGCCATGGTCAGGCGAGAGCGCAGTTTCAGCCGCTGGTGCTCGCCATCGGCGTCCAGAGCGCCCAGCGCGCCCGCCGCGCCCAGCATGGCCGCCGCCGTGTCGATGTCAGCGCCGTCGGCGGCCCGCGCCAGGATACCGCGCGCCCGCTCGGCGTCCGCCTCGTGCAACCGCCGCCAGGTCGACCCAACCTCGTCATGCATCCGCAGCGCCGAAAGGGCGGCCAGCTTGAGGCTCAGCGCCTCGATCTGGGCGGACTCCCGGGTGAGCATTTCCTCGCAGGCCTCCAAGGCCGTCCGGGGATCCTTGGCGCGCGAGGCGAGACGGGCGATCTGGAGCCACGGCTCGGCATCGTCGGGCGCGGTCTGCGCCAGGGCGCGCCAGCCGCCAATGACATCGACCTCCGGCCTGGGCGACCGCGTCAGGGCCCGCAGCGCCCGCTTATGGGTCGGCCGCAGTTTCAGGAGGCGGGCGGCGAAGATCGACGCCTCGCCGTCACGGTCCGCCTTGGCCAGCACGGCGACGAGCTCGGCCAGGCCAGCGGCGTCCAGCGGCGAGGCGGCGTCGGCCGCCAGCAGGCCCTGGATGGCGTCGCCTTCTGGCGCGGGCGTCGGATCGGCGGCCATCGGAACTCTCTTCAAGCGTTCTGGTGTTCGCGCGCCGTTGGCGCGCGGCTTCTAGGATCTATAATCTAAGCCGGAGCGAATTGCTGCAACAGCGTGGCCGCTTCAGCCAGATCGGGTTTCAGCCGCAGCGCCTCGCCGGCCGCCGCCGCGCCTTCGTCCTTCAACTTCAGCCATGAGCAGCAGCGGGCGATCTGAAGCTGGTAGTGCGCCTCGCCCGGTTCCAGGGCCGCGAGCCGGCGCCACACCTCCAGGGCGCGGGCGTGGTTGCGGGCCGGCATGAGCTTGCGGCCCAGATAGAGGAGGGTTTCGGCGTGGTCGGGGTCCAGCCGCAGATATTTTTCCGCCGCCGCGATGAAATCGGCGTCGTCGCTCCTGAACTGCTCGCGCAGCGCGACGAACATGGCCCGCTTGATGGCGGTGAACATCGCCTCCATGTCGGCCGAGGCGCCGCCGAGCTCGGCCGCGGCGGCGTAATCCGACCAGGCCTCTTCCAGCCGGCCCTCCCGATAGGCGTCGCGGCCATGCCGGATGAGTTTCTGGCGGGCGTTGACGATCGACTTGGCCGCCTCGGTGCGCCGTTCGTTGTCTGGATCGTCGATGAGTCGGGTCACCGCGGCGTAGGCGTCGATCGCCTCGACATACCGCTCGGCCCGCTCCAGCGCCCGTCCCTGGTTCAGCCGCACCCACGGATCGTCGGGTGTCAGCTCCGCGGCCCGGATCAGATATCCGGCGGCCAGGGCCGGATCGGCGGTCAGAGTCAGGCGACCCAGGGAGACCCAGGCCTCGGTCATCGCCGGATCGATGGCCACCACCCGCTTGGCGTGGCGCACGATCGCCGTGTCGTCGCGGGCCTTGATCGCCTCGCGCATGTTCGCCACCGACTCCTGGGCGAGGCGCTGGACGCCGTCGGCGGCGTCGCGCAACGCCGGGTTCGCGAGTCGAGCGGCCCGGAACAGCATGGCCGCCAGTTCGTCCTTGCGGGCGATTTCATGGCGCAAGGCCTGATCCAGCCACGCCCTGGCTTGCTCGTCGGCGAATCGCCGGAGGGCTTCGTCGTCCGGGTCGATGGCCTTGAGCGCGGTCAGGATCGTGGCCAGAAGTTCGGCCTGTTCGGCCCGGTTGAGCGATCTCAAAAAGGCGTGGGCGCGCTCGCGGTCGACCCGGTAGAGGGCCGGCAGAAGCGTCGGAAGATCTTCCAGCCGGTGGGCGCGCAGGCGCCCGTCGATGGCCAGGCGCAAGCCCTCGGGATGCTCGGGCGACCCGCGCAGAAGGATGTCGGCATAGAAGGCCTGGGTCTCCCATTCCCCCCGCCGGCCGCCGATCCGCGCCACCTGCAGAGCCGCCTCCGGCTCGCGCGGCGCGACCTCGCAGAGCTGGCGCCAGAAGCGGTCGGCGCGGTCCCAGTCCTGGCGTTGATTGTAGATGCGCCCGGCCAGTTTGAGCGCCTCCTGATTGCCGCTGTCGACGTCGATCACCCGCCGGGCGGTGAGAACCGTCGCCTCAAGATCGCCCGCCGCGTACTGGCCCCGCATCAGGAACAGCAGCGACTTGAGATGGAGGATATGCTTGGGAACAGCCTGGGCCTGGGAAAACAGCGTTACCGCGGCGGGAACCTCGCCGCTTCGGTATTTCGCCACCGCCTGGATTTCGATCAGCATGGGATCGGCCAGTTCGGCGGACGAACAGGCGCCAAGCCGTTCGCCGAGCGCGTCCAGATCGGCCCCAAAGGCCCTGTCTCTCAACGCCGCCGGCGACTGAGGATCGGCCGTATCGCCCATGTCTGCTCCACCTGACGCTCGCGAAGGCGGCTCTTAGCACGGGGGGCGTTTCGGCTGTCAATCGAGGCGGCGTCGGCCGCGCTTCAGGCGCGCTTCATTGCGCCAGCGCGCCTTTGCCCGTAGCTTCGCGGTTGGGCGTTTTTGGAGTTGAAAACCATGGATCGGGATGGCGTGTGGGAGGCGATGGTCATCGCCGTTCGGGAGGAAACCGACAATCCGGGCGCGGTCGTCGAGCCCTCCATGACCGCCAACGACATTCCCGGCTGGGATTCCCTGGCCCATGTGCGCATCGTCATGAACCTGGAGGCCCGCACCGGAGCCGAGATCGAGATGAGCGACACCTACAAGGCCGCCACGGTCGGCGATCTGTGCGACATCGTCATGAAGAACCTCAAGGGGGCGAAGGGGGGCTGAGGGACGCGCTATCGGTGAAACCACGCCAGGCCATCGGCGGGATAGTCGCGGCGGTGGGCGAATCCGAGCGCGGCCAGGGTTTCTTCGAGGCCGGGACGCTCCGTCCCATCGCTCGGGGGGCGAAAGAAGAAGGCCGGATCGATCAACAGCGCTCCGAACGCCGCCATGCGCTCGATCTCGGCGGCCGTTTCGGGATCGCCGGCGACCAGGCCGACATTCAACCCGACACCCAGCGTGCCCGCCGCCATCGGCGTCGCGAGCGCGAGAGACGCGGACACTCTTGGCAAGGCTCCGTCGATCAGGTCAGCGGCCGCCAGATGCCGAAGGCCCGCCTCGATGGCGCGGCGGCGGTTGAACCGCGGTTCAACGGCCGTGACCGCCAACCCGCTCGCCGCCAATAGCAACGCCGTCTCCCCCAGGCTCGCGCGCAAGACGCAGTAGCCGCCATGGCTGGGCAGGCAGGTGTGGATCAATTCCAGCACCGCTCGCTCGCGAGCGCCGATCAAAGGGCCGCGCTCCAGAAGGGCCACATAGTGGTCGTAGAGACCGCTGGCTTCTGGACCCAGGCGTCCGAGCCGCGCGCGATGGAGCGCGGCGAGTTCGAGATTGAGCCGCTCGACGAGGGCCGATCGGCGCGAATATTCGGTTCTGAGTCGGCGTCTGGGGGATGTCCACGGGCGGCGCGCGGGTCGGCGCTCGTTCAACCCAGGCGGTTGCCGAACTCGATCGACCAGCGATTCGCCGACGACGGCCTGAAAGTCCGGAGCGTATTCATAGATATTCGCGCCCTCGGCCGCGAGCGCCGCCGATGATCCGCGCTCGGCGACGAGCGGCGATGGATCGTGGAACTCGGCTCCGCGGCGGCCCGCGACGGTCTCAAGCGTTGCCCTCAGGGCCCGCCGCCGGCCCATGATCGCGCCGTCATGTCCGGCCAGAACGATCGGACCGACGACAATCCAATGACCGCCCCACTGGAGCATCATCGTCTCGAGGTTGATTTCGATGGACTCCTCGCTCTGTTGCTCAAACCGCATGCCGCGCAAGAGCGCCTCCAGCCATGCGTGGCAGCCAAACCCACCTTGCCGCAGGGCGACGATCGCGCGCTGAACGCACGCCTCATCGACCTCACGGCCCTTGGAAAGGGTGCGAAACCAGTCCAGCAACGCGCTCCCGCGCGGCCGCACGAGATGGCAGGCAAGGAAGGTCGATTGAAGAAAGACACCTTCGAATGAGAACTGCCGATCGTGCGAGATCTCCACGCCCGCCCTCATCGCCCGCCGAAAAGCCTCCGGCGGCCGAAACCCGATCTCACCGTAGAGATAGATGTCCAGAGCCTTGGGAAAGGTCTTGTCGCCGGCGATGAAATAAAGACTCTGGAGCGCTTCCGACGCCGTATGGGTGATCAGAGGCTGTATGGCGTCCAGTCTCAGATCTCCCAGGCTGGCGAGCGCGATCAACGGATCGTGGACGCGGCAACTCCCCATCGAGACCACCCTCGGTGCGAGGCCCGGCCGGGGGGAAGGCAAGTCGAATATGACCATGGCCGGACCTAACACGACACGTCCAAGAGCGGTCAAACGGCGGCGCCGACTGACCTGCCTAGCTCTTTTTCCCGCCAGCGCCGTCGATGAGCGCGGAGGCCGAGCGCCACTGGAAGGGTGATGTGGGCGCCGCCGCGCGATCCAGGAAGGATTCGAGGAAGGCCCAGGCGGCCGGGTCGAGGTTCTTGTGGTGGGTCAGAAGCCCGATCGGCTCGTCCCAGCGTTCGGTTTTCCGCCGCGCCCGAAGCTGGCGCCAGAGCCGGCCCAGGATGGACAAGGTTCCGCGAAAGCGGGCCGGCCGCCAGCGCATGACGTCGATATGGGTGTTGATCTGGGCCAGCCCGTCGCGGTTGTCCGCCAGAATCCCGTAGAGCGAGACGGCGCGGATCGGCGTGAACGCCAGGGCGCGCCGTACATTGGGCGTCAGCACGTTCCACGGCGGCGCATAGACGGGCGCGGCGTTCGTCGCTTCGACGAGGCGTCCCCAGGCCGCGTTCACCGCCGAGGCGACCTCGCCCACCGGCCAGGCGGGGCTGAACTCGGCCGAGAAGCCGCCGCCCACGTTTCGGTCCACATGATCGCAGCCGTGCTGGATGGCGCGGACCAGGGGTCGCCCGGCGATGGCGCGGGCCAGATCGGTGAGATCGACATCCGGGATGACCGCCAGGGCCAGCGGCAGTTGGCGGGCGTCGGAAAGTCGCAGCAGCCTGTCCAGGCTCTCGGAGGGCCGCCGCGCGTCGTCGTCGCGCCACCAGAAGAGCGGGGCGTGGCCGGCGCGCTTCCACGCCGCCGCCTCGCCGTCGATCAGCCGCCACGCCACCGATGCGGCGGATCGTTCGGTAAGGAAGGGTGTCGTCAGCTGGGCGGCCTTGCGGAGGAAGGGCGGGACCGTCCTTCTAGAGCGCTTTTCGGCGAAGTGGGCACGGGTTCGGCGAAAAAAAGCGCGACAAAACATAAGCCTAGAGCGCCGCTCCGATTCAATCGGAGCGCAAAGCGCTCTAGGAGCCTGTCTGGATAATCCGCTCGACGGATGGAGTGAACACTGATTCACTCCGCTTATGGGCAAGACATTTCGATCGTGGGATGTGGACCAGGGCTGGCTGCTGC
>JALYTR010000167.1 GCA_030854165.1 Pseudomonadota bacterium
CGACGAGATCGGCCGGGGCACCGCGACCTATGACGGCCTGGCCATCGCCTGGGCCTGCGCCGAGGCCCTGCACGACACCAACCGCTGCCGGGCCCTCTTCGCCACCCACTACCATGAGCTGGCCGCCCTGGAGGGCCGCCTGTCTTTCGTCGCCAACCTGTCGCTGAGGGCCAAGGAGTGGAACGGCGAACTGGTCTTCTTGCACGAAGCGGGCCCCGGCAGCGCCGACCGCTCCTACGGCGTCCAGGTGGCCAAGCTGGCCGGCGTCCCCGCCGCCGTGGTCGCCAGGGCCCGCGAGGTGCTGGACCGGTTGGAAAGCGAGGCGGTGGCGCACGCCGGACTGGAGGAGCTGCCCCTGTTCGCCGTCTCGGCACCCTCGGCGGCGGCGTTCGCCGGACCGACACCCCTCAAGATGGCGCTGTTCGCCCTGGACCTCGACGGCATGAGCCCCAGGGAGGCCATGGACGCGCTCTATCGGTTGAAGGCGATGGAGAGTTCTTCCCCCTCTTCCGCTACATAGTCGCGCATGCCCCGTCGCCTCCGCCCGATCAGTCTGGAGCATGTCGTCGATGGGCGCCGGCTTAGGGCTCAGCTTTCGGCGGCGGCGCTGGATTGCCTGGGCGATGAGGCCGAGCAGCGGCGGCGGGCGATCGAGATCCTAAAAGGGGCGCTCTTTCGGGGCCGGATGATCGCCAAGCAGCGGCTGGAGGCCGGCGGGGGGGGGGCGGAGACGGCGGGCCTCATTTGCGGGGTCACCGACGAGGTCATGGGGGCCCTCTATGATTTCACCACTGTTCACGTCTTTCGCGCCCGCAACCCCACGGAAGGAGAGCGCATCGCGTTGATGGCGGTGGGCGGCTATGGGCGCGGCGCCCTGGCGCCTTTCTCCGACATCGATCTTCTGTTCGTGCGTCCTTACAAGGAAACGGCGCACACCGAGAGCGTGATCGAATTCATGCTTTACGCCCTTTGGGATCTGGGCTTCAAAGTGGGACACGCTTCGCGGACCGTCGCCGAGTGCGTCAAGCTGGCCCGCGCGGACATGACCATCCGCACCAGCCTGCTGGAATTGCGCCTGCTCACCGGCGACGACGCCCTCGCGCAGAATCTCCGGCGCCGATTTCGCGACGAGGTGGTCAAGGGCACGGGCGCCCAGTTCGTGGCCGCCAAGCTTAAGGAGCGCGACGATCGGCACGCCCGCGTCGGGGCCAGCCGCTTCATGGTCGAACCCAATGTGAAAGAAGGCAAGGGCGGTCTGCGCGACCTCCACACCCTCTTCTGGATCGCCCAATACCTTCATCCCGCCGACAGTCTCGACGCGGTCATGCGGCTGGACATGTTCCAGGGCCGCGAGGTGCGCGCCTTCATGGAAGCGTTCGACTTCCTGGAGGCGGTGCGCGCCCATCTGCATTTTGTCACCGGCCGGCCCGAGGAGCGCCTGACCTTCGACGTTCAGCCGGAGGTGGCCAAGCGGATGGGCTATCATGATCGGCCGCGCGCCGGCGGAGACAACACCCCGGCGGTGGAGCGATTCATGCGCCGCTACTTCCTCGTCGCCAAGCAGGTCGGCGCCCTGACGCGGGTGTTCGCCGCCAAGCTGGAAGCCGACAATCTGAAGGCCAAGCCGCGCGGGCTGTCGCGGTTTCTGCCAGGCCGACGGAGGCGCCGCGCGCTTGGCGAGGGGGGCTTCCAGCTCGAGGGCGGCCGCCTGACCATCGCCGGGCCCGAGACCTTTGAGGCCGATCCCGTCAACCTCATCCGCCTGTTTCAGATCGCCGACGCGCGCGACCTCGACCTTCACCCTGACGCCTTCACCGCCGCGAACCGCCGCTTGGGCCTGATCACCCCAAAGGTTCGGCGCGATCCGGCGGCGGCGCGGGTCTTTCTCGATCTCTTGGCGCGAGGGCGCGGGACGCAACGCAGCCTGGAATTGATGAACGAATCGGGCGTGCTCGGCCGGTTCATCCCGGAATTCGGGCACATCGTCGCCCAGACGCAGTTCAACATGTACCACTCCTACACCGTGGACGAGCACACCCTGCGCGCCGTGGGCGTCATCAACGACATCGCCCATGCCCGCCTGGTTGAAGATCATCCGCTGTCCACGGCGGTCATGCCCCTGATCGAAGACCCCGAGGCGCTGTTTTTGGCCATGCTGCTTCACGACACTGGCAAGGGCGGAGAGGGCGGCCAGGAGAGGGCCGGGGCGCGGACCGCGCGGCTGGCCTGCGAGCGCCTGGGGCTGGAGCGTCGCCGGATCGATCTGGTCGCCTGGCTTGTCGAGCATCATCTGGTGATGAGCGATTTTGCCCAAAAGCGCGACATCGCCGATCCCTCGACGGTGGCCACCTTCGCCGCCATCGTTGAGAGCCCCGAGCGTCTGCGCCTGCTCCTGTTGCTCACCGTGGCCGATATCCGCGCCGTGGGTCCTGGGGTCTGGAACGCCTGGAAGGGACAGCTCCTGCGCGAACTCTACCGCGCCACCGAGACCGTCTTCCGGGCCGGGCTAGCCTCCGCCGAGCCGGGCGCGACGCGCCGACGCCAGGGTGCAATCGCCCATGACGCACGGATGGCTCTCATCGCCGCCGACCCTGAGGCCAAGGTCTGGGCGAGCGCCATGGAGGACGTCTATTTCGCGACCTTTCCCCAGACCGAACAGAGGGCGCACCTGGATCTGTCGCGGCGCGCGCGCGCGGCGGGCGGCGGCGGCGCCGAAGCGAGACTCCTCGCCGAACGCACCGTCACCGAGATCGTTGTAAGCGCCCTGGATCGGCGTGGCTTGTTCGCCGACCTCGCGCTCGCCATCTCCGCCCTGGGCGGCAATGTCGTCGGCGCGCGCATCTTCACCTCCGCCGCCAAGGAGGCGCTGGACATCTTCTACGTTCAGGACGTCACCCGAGGCCCATTCGGCGGCGACAACCCCCGCGCCCTGGCCCGCCTGGTCGATGCGCTGGAGACGGCGGCCAGAGGCAAGGCCCCCCGGCGGGAGCCCCGACGCGACTCCGCCCTCGCTCGCGCCTCGCCCTTCACCATCTCGCCGTCGGCGACCATCGACAACGACGCATCGGGCGAGGCCACGGTGATCGAAACCTCGGGCCATGATCGTCCCGGTCTGCTGGAGGCCTTGGCGCGCGCCCTCTCCGAGGCCGATCTGTCCATTCTCTCGGCTCATATCGAAAGCCATGGGGAGCGGGCGATCGATGCCTTTTACGTGGTGGCCGAGGATGGCGGCAAACTCGCCGATCCGGTTCGCGCCGAGGCAGTTCGCGCGCGGCTGACCGCGGTGCTGGACGTCGCGGATACTCAGCCGGCGCGACGCGGCTTCTCGAAAGCCCGCGCGAGCGCGGCGCGATGACGTCGCGCGCCCCTCGATCGGCGCGACATTTGCGCTAAACACGCCCCATGACCGACCAGTCCTTCCCTCCCTACGCCGGCCCCCGACGAGTGCTCTCCGGCATCCAGCCCTCCGGCGCACTGCACCTGGGCAACTATCTGGGCGCCCTGGTGAAGTTCGTCGCCCTCCAGGACGAGATGGAGTGCCTGTTCTGCGTGGTGGATCTGCACGCCATCACCGCCTGGCAGGATCCCGCAGCGCTGGCGGCCCAGACACGGGAGATCGCCGCCGCCTATCTGGCGGCCGGGGTCGATCCGGCCAGGGCCATCGTCTTTCCCCAGTCGGCCGTTCCCGAACATGCCCAACTCGCCTGGATCTTCAACTGCGTGGCGCGCCTGGGCTGGCTCGACCGGATGACCCAGTTCAAGGAGAAGAGCGGCAATCACAAGGAGCGGGCCAGTGTCGGGCTCTACACCTATCCGGTGCTCCAGGCGGCCGACATCCTGATCTACAAGGCGACTCACGTGCCGGTGGGCGAGGACCAGAAGCAGCACCTTGAACTGACCCGCGACATCGCCGCCAAGTTCAACCACGATTTCGACGCGCCGGGGTTCTTTCCCCTGACCGACCCCCTCATCGAAGGGCCGGGCGCGCGGGTGATGTCCCTGCGCGACGGAACGGCGAAGATGTCCAAGTCCGATCCGTCCGATCAGTCGCGGATCAACCTCACCGACGACGCCGACGCCATCGCCGCCAAGATTCGCCGAGCCAGGACCGATCCCCTGCCCCTGCCCGAATCCCTGGAGGGGCTGAAGGACCGGCCGGAGGCTGACAATCTGGTGGGAATCTACGCCGCCCTGTCCGGCCTGACCAAGGCGCAGGTGCTGAGCACCTACGGCGGGCAGGGATTTGGACAGAGTTTCAAGCCCGCCCTAGCCGATCTGCTGGTTACGCGCCTGGGGCCGGTCTCGATGAAAATGCGCCGGCTTCTGAGCGATCCAGGCGAGATTGACCGCGTTCTGAGGGACGGAGCAGAACGGGCGCGGGCCATCGCCGCGCCTATTTTGGCGCAGACTCAGAAGATCGTTGGCTTCTGGCCGGCGCGCTGACCGGCCGACGCGGTTGCGCGCCACGCCGGCCAGGACCATCTAACGGACGCACGGAGATCTCCCAATGTTCATCCAGACCGAGACCACACCCAATCCGGCGGTCCTCAAGTTCCTGCCCGGACGCGAGATGCTCGCCGCCGGCACGCGCGAATTTCGCGACGAAACCGAAGCCGCCGCTTCGCCCCTGGCGCGGGCGCTGTTCGAACTGACCGGCGTGACGCGGGTCTTTTTCGGCCAGGACTTCCTCACCGTCACCAAGGCCGACGATCGCGATTGGCCCCATCTCAAGGCGCCGATCCTGGCGGCAATCATGGACCATTTCACCGGCGGTTCGCCGCTTATCGCCGATGGGGCCGAAGACGTTCCACATGAAACGCTCTATGAGGGCGAAACCGCCCAGATCGTCGCCGAGATCAAGGACCTGCTGGATTCGCGCATTCGCCCGGCGGTCGCCCAGGACGGCGGCGACATTCTGTTCTCGCGCTTTGAGGCGGAGACGGGCGTGGTCTGGCTGCACATGCGCGGCGCCTGCGCCGGCTGCCCCTCCTCGGCGGCGACCCTCAAGTCCGGGGTGGAAAACATGCTGCGCCACTATGTGCCAGAAGTGACGCGGGTCGAGCAGACGGTCTAACCCTCGCGCCGTCGCCGAGTCGGCCATGATCGTGCTGGCGTTCGACACGTGCCTGGGGGCCTGCTCGGCGGCCCTGGCGGATGGCGATGCGCCGCCAGCCGAAATTTCCGAGGCCATGACGCGCGGCCATCAGGAGCGCTTGGCGCCCATGGTGCGAGACTTGATGGTGGGCGCCAAAATACCGTTCGACGCGCTCGACCGCATCGCCGTCACCGTCGGGCCGGGATCGTTCACTGGCCTGAGGGTGGGCCTGGCGTTCGCCAAGGGCCTGGCCCTGGCCCTGGATCGGCCGTGCGTGGGCGTGGGGACCCTGGAGGCGCTGGCGGCGACCATCGATGTCGCCAGTCGCCGGGCCGCCGTGATCGACGCGGGGCGCGGGCGAGTTTATCTCCAGGTGTTCGAGGGTGCCGAGGCGATCACCGCTCCGGGCAGCCTTCCGGTGGAGACGGCGGCGGCCCAGTTGGTCGAACTGGGGGCGCCCGCCAACCTGACCTTGCTGGGACCGGGCGCCCAGTTGCTGACGATGGCGATCCCGAAGGCTCGATGCGTGGCCCTTGTCGCGCCGTCGCCGGCCGCGGTCGCGGCGCTCGCCGCCCGCG
>JALYTR010000168.1 GCA_030854165.1 Pseudomonadota bacterium
GGGGGGGGGGGCGGGGGCGGGGCGAACTGGATCTCCACCGTCATCAGCCAGCGGGTGACGCTCTGGCGGAGGTCTCCGATCAGGGTCTCGAACAGGGAGAAAGCCTCGGTCTTGTATTCGTTGAGCGGGTCGCGCTGGCCATAGCCGCGCAGGCCGATGACGTTGCGCAGGTGATCGAGGTGCATGAGATGTTCGCGCCACTGCATGTCGACCATCTGGAGCAGGAAGTTCTTTTCCAGGTGGCGCGTCTGGGCCGGTGAGATCAGCGCCTCGCGCTCGGCCGCCCGCGCGTCGGCGGCGGCGGTCAGGCGCTCCTGCATCTCCTCGTTAGCGATGCCTTCCTCGGCCGCCCAGCCGGCGATCGGCAGGTCGAGGCCGAGGAGGGATTTGACGTGCTCGTCCAGGCCGACGATGTCCCACTGATCGGCGTAGGCCTTGGGCGGCAGGTGACGGCCGACCAGATCCTCGACGGTGTCGTGGCGCATCTCGGCGACGATCCTGGAAAGATCGTCGGCCTCCATGAACTCCCGCCGCTGCTCGAAGACCGCCTTGCGCTGGTCGTTGACCACGTCGTCGTATTTCAGCAGGTTCTTGCGGATCTCGTAGTTGCGCTGCTCCACCCGTTTCTGCGCCGTGGCGATGGCGCTGTTCAGCCACTTGTGGGTGATCGCCTCACCTTCCTCGACGCCGAAAGTGCGCATGATGGCGTCCAGGCGGTCGCCGGCGAAGATGCGCAGCAGGTCGTCCTCGCAGGACATGAAGAATTTCGAGCGTCCGGGATCGCCCTGGCGGCCGGTGCGGCCGCGAAGCTGATTGTCGATCCGCCGGCTCTCGTGCCGCTCGGTGCCCAGGACGAAGAGGCCCCCGGCGGCCAGCGCCGTGGCCCGCTTGCCTTCGATCTCGGCCTCGATCTGCGTACGCTCGGCCCGCTCGTCCTCAAGGGTCGGCTCGATGCCCAAGCCCGCCTGCTCGGCCCGCCAGCGGGCCATGCGCATGTCGAGGTTGCCGCCGAGCTGAATGTCGGTGCCGCGGCCGGCCATGTTGGTGGCGATGGTCACCGTGCCGGGCACCCCCGCCTCGGCGACGATGAAGGCCTCCTGCTCGTGATAGCGAGCGTTGAGCACACTGTGCGGCAGGCCGACGACCGTCTTGCCGTCATCCTCCCATTTGTGCGCCTTGAGCAGTTCCGAGAGCGCTTCGGACTTTTCGATCGAGACGGTGCCCACCAGAACCGGCTGGCCGCGCCGGTGGCAGTCCTCGATCTGGGCGATGATCGACTGATTCTTTTCCGCCGCGGTGCGATAGACCTCGTCATCGTCGTCGTGGCGCATGACCGGCCGGTTGGTGGGGATCTCGGCCACGTCCATCTTGTAGATGTCGAAGAATTCCTGCGCTTCGGTGGCGGCGGTGCCGGTCATCCCCGACAGCTTCTCGTAGAGGCGGAAATAGTTCTGGATGGTCACCGAGGCGAGGGTCTGGTTCTCGGGCTGGATGTCGGCCCCTTCCTTGGCCTCGATGGCCTGGTGCAGGCCCTCGGAGAGGCGCCGGCCGGTCATCATCCGGCCGGTGAACTCGTCGATCAGCATCACATCCCCGTCGCGCACGATGTAGTCGCGGTCGAGTTGATAGAGGACGTTGGCGCGCAGGGCCTGGTTGACGTGGTGGACCACCGAGATGTTGGCCGGATCGTAGAGGCCGGCCGAGCCATCGGCCAGATGTCCGGCCTCCTGCAGGGTCTCCTCGATCGTCTCGGAGCCGAATTCGGTGAGGAGGGCCTGTTTCTGCTTTTCGTCGTGGTCGAAGGTCAAGGGGTCCTTGATCATCTCCTTCACCAGCAGGTCGATGGTCCGGTAGAAGTCCGAACGATCCTCGGTCGGCCCCGAAATGATCAGCGGCGTGCGCGCCTCGTCGATCAGGATGGAATCGACCTCATCAACGATGGCGTAGTGGTGGCCCCGCTGGACCATCTCGGCGGCCTCATAGACCAGGTTGTCGCGCAGATAGTCGAAGCCGAACTCGTTGTTGGTCCCGTAGGTGATGTCGGCGCCATAGGCGCGCTGCCGCTCGCCCTGCGAGAGGCCGTTCACGATCACCCCCACGCTCAGGCCCAGGAACTTGTAAATCCGGCCCATCCACTCGGCGTCGCGGCTGGCCAGATAGTCATTGACGGTGACCAGATGGACGCCCTTGCCGGCCAGGGCGTTGAGATAGAGGGGCAGGGTGGCGACCAGGGTCTTGCCCTCGCCGGTGCGCATCTCGGCGATGCCGCCCTTGTGCAGCACCATGGCCCCGACAAGCTGGACGTCGTAGGGCCGCTGGCCGAGGGTTCGTTTCGCCGCCTCGCGCACCACCGCGAAGGCCTCGTTCATCAGGTCTTCCAGGCTCTCGCCGCCAGCGTGGCGGCCCTTGAACTCGTCGGTCTTGGCGCGGAGCGCCTCGTCGGAGAGGGCCTCCATGGCCGGCTCCAGGGCGGTGATCCTGGCCACCTTGGCGGTCATCGCCTTGACCTTGCGGTCGTTGGAAGAGCCGAAAAGCTTTTTCAGGTCGAGCATGGAGGAGAGAGGCTTTCCGGTTGAAATCTCGCGCCCGACAAAGGCGGCGGCGGCCGCGCCCAGGCTCCGAACGTGACCCGTTTCCGGCCCGAACAGCCGCGCGTTCGGCGCGGGCGAGACTTAGGGAGGGTGGGGCTGAGTGTCAACGCGGAGGTCGCCGCCGCGCCAGCCGCCCCTACGCGCTCGCCGCCGCGCTGGGGCGCGCCTCCACCCGCTCGAACCAGCCGGCGACGGCCTTGTTGTCGACGTTCAGCGGCTGGCCGACGCCGGCCCCGAAGTCGAGGAAACAGAAGAGCAGGATGTCGGCCAGGGTGAAGCGCTCGCCGGCGATCCAGGTTCGGGCCCCAATCAGGCCGTCCAGCCAGGTGAGCTTTTCCTGGGCGATCGCCTTGAGGTCGTCGGCCGCCTGGGGGATGCAGCGCATGCGGCTCTTGAAGAGCGGCAGGCCTTGGGAGAATCGGAAACCGTTGGCCATGGGCTCGACGATGTTGAGGTCGATGCGGCGAATCCACATGCGAGTTTCGGCCCGCTCCTGGGCGTTCGCGCCAATCAGCGGCGGGGTAGGATGAAGCTCGTCGAGGTATTCGCAGATGACGGTGATCTCGGTAAGGACGAAGCCGTCGTCCAGTTCGAGGGCGGGCATCTGGCCGGTGGGGTTCTTGGCCACATAGGGCGCCTGGCGGTTCTCGCCGGCCATGAGGTTGACCTCCTCGCGGGCGATGTCGAGGCCCTTCTCGGCCATGAACATCTTGACCACGCGCGGATTGGGCCCGATCGAATTGTAGAACTTCATGGCGGCTCATCTCCTTGTCTTGACGTGTCGCGTTTTGGCGACCATGGCGCGTTCGTCACCCAAAGGCTTTGGACAGCTATCACGATGAACGCAAGACCGACGGCGAGGAAGCGGAGGGCCGTTCTCTGCGGCATGTGCCTGCTCGCCCTGATCGCCTGCAGCCACAAGACGGCGGTGGAACATCCGCCGCAGCCGGGCGACAAAGCCGTGGCCCGCCTTGACGGCCAAGTGGTGTGGGTCTCCGACGTCAAGCGCGAGGCGGTGGCCCAGGGCCTGATCGGACCGGGCGAGCCGCTGGACGCCTCGTCTCCGCAATTTCGGCAAGTGTTGGACGAGGTGGTGGATCAGAAACTGCTGGCCGCGGAGGCCCTGCGGCGTGGGGCCGAGAAAGACCCCCTCGCGCAGCGCCGGCTGGCCGCCGCGCGCGAGCGGGTGCTGGGCGACATCCTGCTGGAATCCCAGGTCGGCAAGGCGGTGAACAGCGACGCGGTCAACGGCCTCTACCAGGAGATGCTGAGGAACGAAACGCCGGCCGAGGAGATCCATCTGCGCCAGATCGTCCTGGCCAACCCGATCGAGGCGGCACAGGTGAAGAAGCTGCTGGCCGGCGGGGCCTCGTTCGACGCCCTGGCCGCCGAGCGCTCCACGGACGAATCCACCCGTTTCAAGGGCGGCGAACTGGCCCCCATGACCATGGACATGCTGTCCGCGCCTTATGCGGCGGCGCTGAAGGACGCCCATGCCGGCGCCGTGGTCGGGCCATTCAGGATCGACGCGGGCTGGGTGGTCGCGCGGGTGGACGATCGCCGCCTTGAGGCCCCCGTCGCCCTGGACGTGGCCAAGCCGCAGATCATCCGCTTTCTCACCTACGACCAGGTCAAGGACCTGATCCTCAACCTGCGCCGCCACGCCAAGGTCCAGATACTGATCGGCCCGCCGCGCTCGCCGCCAGGAACATCGACCGAGCCGGCGTCCGCGCCGGCCGCCTCCGTCCCGCCGGCGGCCAGGCCATGAACGGCAAACGGACCCTACCGCTCTCGCCCCTGGCCGTCCCCTTTCCCGCCATCCCCCCCATCGCCGGGGTGGAGATCGCCGTGGGCCGGGCCGGCTTCTATGCCCGCCGGCGCGACGATCTTTTGCTCATGCGCTTCGCGGCCGGAACGAGTTGCGCCGGCGTCTTCACCCTTCACGCCGTGGGATCGGCCCCGGTGGATTGGTGCAAAAGACAGTTGGCGGCCTCGGGCGGGGCGGGCGCGCGCGCCCTGGTGGTAAACGCCGGCTGCGCCAACGCCTTCACCGGCAAACCCGGCGCGCGGGCCGCCGCCAGGGTGGCGAGCGCGGTCGCCAAGCGATGGGGCTGCCGCTCCCGCGACGTGATGCTGGCCAGCACCGGGGTGATCGGCGCGCCGCTCGATGACGAGCGGATCACCGGCCGTCTTGCCGCCCTGGAGGCGCGCCTACGGCAAGACGCCTGGGAGGGCGGGGCGCGGGCCATCATGACCACCGACACCTTTCCCAAGGGCGCCTTCGCCGAGACGCGGATCGACGACGCCCCGGTCCGCATCGCCGGCATCGCCAAGGGCTCGGGCATGGTCGCGCCGAACATGGCCACGGTGCTCGCCTTCGTGGCGACGGACGCGGCCATCGCGCCGGCCGCCCTGCAGCGCCTGATCGGTCGCTACGTCCGCTCGACCTTCAACGCGGTGACGGTGGACGGTGATCGCTCCACCAACGACACCTTGCTGGCGTTCGCTACCGGCGCCAGCGCCGCTGCGCCGATCGACCGCGCCAGCGATCCGCGTCTTGGCGATTTCAACGTCAAGCTGGAGGCGGTCCTGCTCAATCTCGCCCTTCAGCTTGTCCGCGATGGCGAGGGGGCCTCGAAGTTCGTCAAGATCACCGTCGTCGGCGCGGCGAGCGACGCCTCGGCGCGCCGGATCGCCCGCACGGTGGCTGAAAGCCCGCTGGTCAAGACCGCCTTCGCCGGCGAAGACGCCAACTGGGGGCGCATCGTCATGGCCGTGGGCCGGGCCGACGAGCCGGTGGATCGCGACCGCCTATCGGTGACATTCGGCCCGCTCACCGCCGCCCGCGCCGGCGCGATGGCGGCCGATTTTTCCGAAGCCGCCATGAGCGCCTACATGAAGAACGCCGAGCTTGAGGTCGGCATCGACGTGGGCGTCGGCGCGGGCGTCGCGACGATGTGGACCTGCGATCTGACCAAACAGTACGTGGCGATCAATGGCGACTACCGATCCTGATCAGTCCACCGGGCTCCAGCGCGCCGCCGCTTCGACCCGGAGGGAGCCAGCGTGGGAC
>JALYTR010000169.1 GCA_030854165.1 Pseudomonadota bacterium
GGGAAAAGGGCGGAACCACTGAGGAGGCTCGGGCGTTTTCCTGGTGAGGAGGCGTGATTGAGAGGACGGGTTCGTGAAGCCGATCCACCCAGACGCCTTCTCGCGGTGCGCTTACCTTCATTCGGCCCGCTTCCGCCCCCACCGCGATGGCCCGTTACTAGGCCTTGACGATCTTGTAGCCATACCGCTCGGCGAACCGGGCGGTGGCGTTGCGGGTATCGACGATCACCGGAATGGTTTCGAGCATCAACTCATAGTCCACCCCGTGATGGTCGGTGACGATGATCGCGCAGTCGAAATCGGCAAGAATCTCCTTCGTCCATGCTGTCGATTTCATGTGTCCGACACCCTCGACATGAGCGAGTTCGGTCGAGGCGACGTGCGGGTCGTGATAGGAAATCTTGGCCCCACGGCGGATCAGGATTTGCATGATCGGCAGGGCGGGGCTCTCGCGCAGGTCGTCGATGTTGCGCTTGTAAGCGACCCCGACGATCAGGATCTTCGAGCTCGACAGAGGCTTCTGCAACAGGTGATCCAAGGCCTCGGCCGTGGCCTCCACCACCGAGCGAGGCAGAGCGGCGCTGATGTCGCCGGCCAGATCGATCATTCGGGTCGACAGGCCGAAGGCCCGCGCCTTCCAGGTCAGATAAAAGGGATCGATCGGGATGCAGTGGCCACCGATACCGGGGCCCGGATAAAAGGGCATGAAGCCGAACGGCTTGGTTCGGGCGGCGTCGATCACCTCCCAGATGTCGATGCCCATGCCGCCGAACACCGACTTCAACTCGTTCACCAGGCCGATATTGATCAGGCGAAAGATGTTTTCCATGAGCTTCACCGCCTCGGCGGTGCGCAGGTCCGAAACTGGAACCGTCTTGGTGAAACTCCCGTACAGGGCCAGGGCCATGGATCGCTCAGCCGGCGTGTCGGCTCCGACCACCTTGGGGATGGTCTCGGTAGAATAGTCCAGGTTGCCGGGATCCTCGCGTTCGGGGGAATAGGCCAGGGCGAAATCGACCCCCGCTTTCAGGCCGGTGGCGTTTTCCAGGATTGGCTTGATGACCTCTTCGGTGGTGCCAGGATAGGTGGTCGATTCCAACACGATGAGTTGGCCATGGCGAAGCACCTTGGCGATGAGTTCGCTGGTTTTGACGACGTAGCTAAGATCGGGTTCGCGGTGCGCGTTGATGGGAGTGGGAACGCACATGAGAAGGGCGTCGGCCTCGGCCAGCAGATCCAGGTCCGTGGTCACCAGCAGCCGCTCGGTTTCGTTCATCGCTCGAATGCGCGCATCGCCGATATGGCGAATGTAGGAGCGGCCATCGCGCAGCGAATCGATCTTGCGCTGATTGATATCGAATCCGATGACGCAAAAACCGGTCGAGATCAGCGCCTCGGCCAGTGGCAGGCCAACATAGCCCAGGCCCAGAATCCCGACCGTCAGGGTCTTGGCGGCGGCGGCCTCGATAAAGGCCTTCGAGCTCTCATCGAAATCGTGGCTATCTCGAAGGCGCGGATTTTCAGCGGCAAAGTGTTTCAACCGTATCCCCAGGGCAATGCGCGTGGCCGCCGACATTTCAGCGACCGAGACGGCCCGTCTTGGCGCGGGTCAAGCATAGCCAAGAAGCCATCGTTCGTGAAGGCGGGACCAGGCGCCTTAAGTTACACCGACCCCCCGGAACCCAACGGTCTTGCCGCGGGACCCCGCTTGTCGGCGATCAACACCGTGACGTTCTGTCCCCAACCGGCCGGCCGCCAGATGGCCCCGTCGTGCTCGTCGTTCGGCAAATCGGCGTTCTGGCCCAGTTCGATTAATCGCTCGACAAGGCGTTCGGCGGTTCCGTTGAGGTTTTTCGGGTTGTGAAAGCTGCCGTAAATCTGGGTTCGCACCGAAAGGCGGCGCCGGAATCTGGCGAACAGATCAGCGTCGGGCGAGGCGGGCGCCTTCCAGAAGTGTTCCAGCGGCCTGGGATCGGTCAAGCCGTCGATGTCAAAAACGGCTCGACCGAGCAGCTTGACCGGTACGCCGAAACCGAGCGCGGCGTAGGCCGCCGTCGAGTTGACGGCCACCACCCCCTTCGACGCCCGCGCCAGTTGAGCGAAGGCGCCGCCCTCAAGAAACATCACCCGGTCGGCGATCTTGGCTTTGCGGGCAATGGCCTGGCAGCGGGTGGCGAGATCTTCGACGCCGGGATCGAGCGGGTGGTTCTTGAAAACAAGCCGATGGTCCTTGGGCGCGGCCCTGGCGAAATTGGCCACCACCTGGGCCATGAAGGCGACGTTGGTCTTCAAGTCCGAATGTTCGATGAGCTGGCTGTCGCCCTCTCGCTGAAGGCAGGCCAGGAAGAAGGGTCGCGAATCGGCCGTGACGTCCAGCGCCTCCCGGCGCCACCGGTCCTGGCGCAGCAGCCCGACGCAATATCGCCTGATGTGGCCGAAAATCTGCGGCCACAGAGGCACGGCATAGGGATATCGATAGGTCGGAAAGAACGGGCCGCCCAGGACGACGCCGGTGAAATAGCTGGTGATGTTCACGGTATGAAAGGGGGTGATCAGGCCCACATGCGCCATCTCCTCCGCCGGAGCGTCGAGATCGACGTCCCGATAGGCGCGCGGATCGCGCGGCATGCAGGAATGGGCGTTGACACCCGTCGGCTCCAGGGTGATCCAATCGGGCCGGTTGTAACCGTTCTCGAGCACCCAGGTTCGAACGCCATTTTCGCGCGCGCACGCCAGCGCTTCGGCGCTGAAAGCCATGGTGTCGCCGAACACCATCAAGTCGGTGATCGACTGTTCGAACATCTGCCAGTCCAGCCACGAGCGCCAAAGCGGGCGCGGCACACGCGGCCAAAGGGCGTCGGCGAGTCCCCAGCTGACCAGGTCGCCGCCGTTGAGGATGACCCGCAAGACGTCCGCGCCAGCCCGCCGGAGTTGGCTAGCGAGGCGGCGGCCGAACGGGCCCGAGGGCAGGGTGACGAGCAGAAATCGCCGGTTCGCCAATGGTTTCGCCCTGACGGCGATCGCCACCGTGCCGACCGTGCCCAGGCGCTCCGCCGGGCCGAAATGCAGTGACGAAAACAAACCAACCAACCCCAGTTGCAGCGATCCACATCAACGTCGATCCACTGCTTCTTTTCGAAACAGAACATCGAGCGGCTTGCGGCGAGCCGCGCCCGCAATATATCCTGAGGGCCTTTCGTAGCGGTTTTGCCGATCCAACGAAAGCTCGGTTCTCGGTCCAGGGCAAATCGGTGCGAACGACCGTTCGAATCCGGCCGGCGCGCCTGGCTCGCGCCGCGGCGGCTGGTCGGCTCTTATCGGAGGCTTCTCCCCATCAAATCGTTCAAGAGTCTGCTTTCCGCGGAGAGCATCGGGGATGTGCTCAAACGGCGAGGCGTTCGGGCCGTGGCCTATTTCCATACCGATCATTTCGAGCCATGGCGCCTGGTGCCCGACCGGGACGGCGACATGGAGCGCTGTGTCGATGACGTGGAAGCCTATGTGGCCAAGAGCGCCGGCCTCGATTTCGCGCGGAAGGCCTCGCTATTCTACAAGGCCAACGTCAACTATCTGACGTCCGGTGATCGCGAACTGAGGCGGGCGCACCCCGACGACCTTTTAGGATTCCTGCCCCGTTCACCGCGTGATCTTGCCATCGGCGCGGCCATCCTCGCCCCTATCGTCGCTTCCGAGCACGAGCTTCAGGTCCATATCCATCACGAATATTTCACATTCAACGACTCGGCGCGCGATCCGGAAACCTTCGCCTATCTGCAGACTCCCCGAGGGCGCTCGTTCGACAACGACCGCTTGGAACTTTGCATCCGATTGGGACTCGACACCCTGCGCGAGGACGCGGGCGTCGAGCTGTCACGCTGGTTCTTTATTCATGGTCACTGGGCGCTGAACGCATCCGATCCACACGAATGCACCATCGTGCGGGAGATCGAGATCCTGCGGCGCAACGGCTGTCTGGGCGACTTCACCCAACCGGCCGGCCGCACCCACGTGGATTCCCGCATCGAGATCCCCTATCTGGTCGATCCGGTGGCTCTGCCAAAGGGGTATGACTCCCCCGACGCCCATCCCATTCAGGCGGCCGGCGCGGGCCAAGCGGCCGCCGAGCGGTTCTTCATCTGGGCTTCGGTCACGACCCATCGCTCCTGTTCCATCGACACCTACTCTCCCTTCGTGCAGCAGCGCACCAAGACGCCGCAGGTGACCGCGCTGGAACACGCCCGCGATGGAGTGGTGATCGACGGTGTCCTCTATTTGAAGACCCACTGCCATTCTCTTCACCCCGCCTATTGCAAGGCGGACGGCAGGCCCATGCCGCATGCCGACCCGGGCGTTCAGGCGGAACTCCGCGCCCTGTTCAACGCCGCGGACGGGATCGGTGCGGACGTCACGTTTCACACCGTCTCGGAGATCTATGACAAGATTGTTGGCGCCGCCGCGCCGGACGATCGCGATCTGGTGACTGAGTTCGAGTTGGCGTCCGGTTCGCCGATGGCGCCGATAGGCCTCACGATAGAGTTCGTGGCGCCCGACGGCGTCCTGGCCGAACCCCCATCTCTCGCGCCACGACCAGAAGGCCTTCCCGAACCGTCGCTGGTCGCGTCCGACCCCTCGCCCGCGAGCCGACGATGGCTGGATGAGCCGGCGGCGCCAGTCGCCCACATCGTGCCTGTTGAAAGGATTTCGTCGCTGACCGGTGGCGGGGACCGCCCAGGCGGGGCCGGGGCGCTCATGGACCCCGCCGTTCTTCCGGAACTGACCGCGGCGGCGGACGTGGCGCGAATCAACGCGGGCGCCGGCCGCCTGGCCATGGCGCGGGCCGCTGACCTGGGCTCCGAGGGATCGGGCGTTACCGGCTTCTATGGCCCCAGGGCGCAGGAGGAGACCCTGCTTCAGCCTTCGGAAATTCTCTGCGCGGCCTTCGTTGAGCAACGAATGTCTGGTGTTCATGGGGTCTATGAGATCGGTTGCGGACTAGGCGTTCTCACCACCCTTCTGGCCATGCGGGGCATGCGGGCGATCGGCGTCGAGCGTAACGGTGCGCGTCTGGCGACGGCGGAAGCCATCGCCGAGAGCCTTCTGGCCACCCCGCCCGAAGGCGGGCGCGCGCGTCGCTTTCTCAAAGGCGTCTTCCCAAAGGCGCTTCGCAAGGAAGCCAAGCTGAATGCCAGCGTCGCCCTGGTGACCAATCTGCTCGGCACGGCGAGCGCTGAACAGCAGGAAGGCTTCGTGCGCGGCCTTCGGTCGTTCGGGGCGGTGCTCATCGACGTTCAACGATTCTATGCCCGCCGCTCGACGCGTCGCCAGATTCACGAGCTGGAGGAGATTTTCACCCTCGCCGGTTTCGACGCGCCGCGCCTGGCTTTCGACCTGGGCCCCGACGGCCGTTTCGTGCTGTTCACCAACCCCAAGCCACGGCGCCGCCTCGGCCTGGAGGCCATGCTCGCCGCGGTCGGGGCGGTTCGCGACGAACCCCTGTTCGTGGCCGCCTGATCGCCCAAGGTGGCGCGGGCCAGGCGAGACGAGAGCTGGGCCGACGCGTTTTTCGCTCTTGCCCCCCGTCTGCCACCGGGCCCGCGGAGGTGGGCGGCCCGGCGAGCGGCGGCGCGGGGATTGGGCGCGCCCGCGTTGCGC
>JALYTR010000170.1 GCA_030854165.1 Pseudomonadota bacterium
ACGATGTCGGTTCGGTCACCCCGCCCGCGCCGGATATGACGCTGACGGCCATCGACCTCGATGGGATACCGGGGGAGTGGTCGCTGGCCCCAAGCGCCGACCGGGATCGGGTGCTGCTCTATTTTCACGGCGGTGGGTTCTGCTCCGGATCGATCGCCAGCCACCGGCGGCTGGTGACCGAAGCGGGGCGAGCTGCGGGTGTGCGGACGCTGGCGGTGGGCTACCGCCTGGCGCCGGAACATCCGTTTCCCGCCGCTCTGGAGGATGCGCTGAAAGCGTGGGGCGTCCTTGCGCGCCAGGGCGTGCGCCCCGAGCGCATCGTGGTGGGTGGCGACAGCGCCGGCGGCGCGCTCACCGTCGCCCTGATCAATCACCTTCGCGCCGAAGGGCGACCGGGACCGGCCTGCGCCTGGCTGATCTCGCCGTGGACCGATCTGACCCTTTCTGGATCGACCCTGGTCAGCAAGGACGCGGTCGACCCGCTCATTCACAAGCCCTACCTTGAGGAGCTCGCCTCGGCCTATGCGCCGGCGGGCGTCGATCTGGCCGATCCGCGAGTATCGGTTCTGGGCGCCGATCTGGCGGGATTTCCGCCGACGCTGATCCAGGTCGGTTCGGCCGAAACCCTGCTCGCCGACGCCACGCGATTCGCCGCCGCGGCCGGCGCGGCCGACGTGCGCGTGACCCTCGAAACCTGGCCGGACATGATCCACGCCTGGCCCCTGTGGAACGCCCAACTCTCCGACGGTCGCGAAGCGCTCGCTCACGCCGGCGCGTTCATCCGGGCGTGGTTGCGGTGACGTTGCCCTAGATCGGCGCTGGCGTTGCCGGATGAGGGGGCGCGGTCAGATGATCGCCAGGCGCGGCGCCAGCAGCGTGGGCGCGACTTGGCGGAAAAGGGCTGCGACACCTTGGGTCGGACCTCGCCCGCGCGCGGGGCCTGATGACGCACTGAGAGACAAGTTGGGGCAAATAGATCACATTGCGGTGACGGACGTTGACAAGCGCCCGCTGGGCAAGGCGAATCACCGCGTCCAGCCGGAACGCGGCCCAAGAACCGCGGTTCGAGTACGCCGGACGCCGACTACAGGAGCGACATGATGACTCAGATGTCCAATTCTTCGAAGTTCGCGTCGGTCACTCTGAATCCACGCGAGCAGAGCTTGGAATCGTTGCATGATCTCTTGGCTCAAATCGTCGGCCGGGGCGGCTGCCTCGGTTGTGGGCGCGTGGCCTATCTGCGCGTCGATTTCGTGAGCGATCCGCCGGCCGGGTTCAACCAAGGGGTGATCTCCTTCAACGAGCAGGGACTGCGGAGCGAATAGGGCGCCTCGCGCCGGCCGCGAAGTGGACGCCGTTGGGGTAGGGCTAAGCGAAGCGCGGGACGTCGAAGGGTCGCCGGCCTCCCTCGGCGTGGGGTTTCCCTACATCGCCGCCTTGCCGCGCGAGTTTTATCGGTCGGGCATTCTCGACTTTGTCGAGGTGACGCCCGAGACCCTCTGCCATGAACTTCCGGACGGCGGCGCGCCGCGATTGCGGCTGCTGCTGGGCCGGATGGATTTGGCGCGGGCCGCCTGCGAGGGCCTTCCCATGGTCGTTCACGGGGTAGAGCTGTCGATCGGATCGGCCCACGGACTGAACGGCGCCTACCTGGACATGCTCGATGCGTTTCAGGCGGCGTGGCCATTCGTCTGGCATAGCGAACATCTCGGGTTTCAGACCGCGTCCAGGCGGCGCGGAGTCTCGGCCGAGATCGGCGTTCCGCTTCCGATGCCGCCGACGCTCGAAGCGGCGCGGTTGGTCGCGCGTCGAGCGGAGGCGATCCGGCTCAGGTTCGCGGTCCCGTTCCTGCTGGAGAACCCCGCGCACTATCTGGCCGACCTTCCGAACGATCCTGAAATTGGCGATGAATTCGGGCTGATGAGGCGGATCCTCGATCTCAGCGGGTGTGGCCAGTTGCTCGACCTGCACAATCTCTACTGCAACGCGGTGAACTTGGGGTTCGACGCCTACGACGCCCTGGAGCGGATCGGTCTCGAACAGGTGCTGGAGATCCATGTCGCGGGGGGGCATTGGCGAGACGGCTTCAGAATGGACGCTCACGACGGCCGCGTTCCTGGACCGGTCTGGGACCTTCTCGAGCAGGCGCTCGCGAAATGCCCGGCAGTTCGCGGCGTGGTGTTTGAGGTTCTGGACGAGTATGCGCCGTCGTTCGGGTCGAGCGCCATCGAGGGTGAGCTCGCCCGGGCGCGCGACATCGTGGCCCGCGCCGCGCGGGCCAAAGCCGCCTGATCGCCATGTCTCTGCTCGGCTTCCAGACCGCTCTGGCGCGCCATATACTGCCCCCCGTAAGAGGCGACGACCTGGAGCCGGCCGAACTCAGCGCCGCGGAGATCCGGCGGCTCGAGGCGCTCTTCGACTCCCCGGGACTTCGGGTGACCGTGGGGATTCAGCGGTCCTGGTGCGAAGGGCGGGCGTTCAAGGCCGCCCCGTTCACCCTGTCGGCGCTCTCGCCGGCTCGCCGGGAAGACCTGCTTGCCGCGTGGATCAAAGCCGGCGGGGGCGCCCATTCATTCCCGGCCACCGAAGCTGACGCCTTCCTGGAGTTCATCGCCGGCTTCCTGACCGATCCATCCCACGAACTGACCGTGTGTCGCATCGAGCAGGCCCTCGCTCGCGCGACCGCCGGCGCGCTGGATTTCAACCCTCCCGACCTGGCGGCGCTGGAAGAGGCTCACACCGTGCTGCGGGTCGGCCGCGCGGCCGCCCTGGTGCGGTTTTCGGCCGAGCCGGTGTTGCTCCTTCCGGCGCTCGCTGGAAAACAACCGGTCCGCAAAGGCGCCGATGAGCTGGAGGTTCTGTTCGCCCCTGGGCTGCCGAAGCTCTGCCGTCCCGCCGTCCCCGCCGAGGTTCGCCTGTGGCGGGCGCTCGCGAGCCCGAGGTTTACGTGTGACCTGCTGCGCGAGGCGCATGGCTCGGACACTATCGAATGCATGGTGCTTTGCGGCGCGGTCGAGCGCAATAGACGGCGCCGGCTTCGCGCGTCGTCGCGCGACGCGCGGCCATCATGCCGCCAATCGAAGGAAGCCACGCCTGTGGCGCAGGCTCGGGATCGTCGCAGCCCAATACGATTGTGACATTAAATCCCCGCCCGACCCGATTCTTGGCGCCCGCGTTGGATTTCGTGCTAGATCGGCGCACTTAGAACAAGAGTCTCCTCCATGGGTTCGTCGCCGGCGGGGGCGCGTGACTAGCTCGGATTCTGATCAAGCATGGTTTCATCCACCCCCCTGCTGGACACCGTCGCCGGCCCCGCCGACACGCGCGACCTTTCCTCAGGGCAGCTTCGTCAGCTTGCCGACGAACTGCGCGCCGAAACCATCGACGCGGTCTCGGTCACCGGCGGCCATCTGGGGGCCGGCCTTGGCGTGGTCGAACTCACCGTCGCCCTGCACCATGTATTCGAGACGCCGCGCGATATCCTGATCTGGGACGTCGGCCACCAGGCCTATCCGCACAAGATTCTCACCGGCCGGCGCGGCCGCATCCGCACCCTGCGCCAAGGCGCGGGCCTCTCTGGGTTCACCAAGCGCGCAGAGAGTCCCTACGATCCGTTCGGCGCCGCCCACGCCGCCACCTCGATCTCCGCCGCCCTGGGCTTCTGCGTCGCCCGTGACCGGCGCGGCGAGGACAACGCGGTGATCGCGGTGATCGGCGACGGCTCGATGAGCGCCGGCATGGCCTATGAGGCGATGAACAACGCCGCCGAAACGACCAAGCGGCTGATCGTCATTCTCAACGACAACGACATGTCCATCGCTCCGCCGGTGGGCGGGATGAGCGCCTATCTGGCCGGCCTGGTCAGTGGCGGCGCCTATCAGCGGGTGCGAAAGTTCGGCAAGGAGGTGGTCAGCCACCTGCCGCGTCCCTTGAAGGACATGGCCCGCAAGGCCGAGGAATACGCCCGCGGCATGGCCACCGGAGGGACCTTCTTCGAGGAGCTGGGCTTCTACTACGTTGGCCCGATCGACGGCCACAACCTCGAGCACCTCGTCCCGGTCCTGAAGAACGTCAAGCACATCGATGACAAGCCGGTGCTGGTCCACGTGGTGACGCAAAAGGGCAAGGGCTACGGGCCGGCTGAAAGCGCCGCCGACAAGCATCACGCGGTGGCGAGGTTCGACGTCATCACCGGCCAGCAGGCCAAGCCGGCCGCCTCCAACGCCCCGACCTACACCAAGGTGTTCGCCGCCGAGCTGATCAAGCAGGCCGAGCGCGACGAGGCCATCGTCGCCATCACCGCCGCCATGCCGTCCGGCACCGGCCTCGACATCTTCGCCAAGCGGTTCCCCGACCGCTGTTTCGATGTCGGCATCGCCGAGCAGCACGCGGTGACCTTCGCCGCCGGCCTCGCCGCCGACGGCATGAAGCCCTTCGCGGCCATCTATTCCACCTTCCTGCAGCGCGGCTACGACCAGGTGGTCCATGACGTGGCCATCCAGCGCCTGCCGGTGCGTTTTGCCATGGATCGCGCCGGCCTGGTCGGCGCCGACGGGCCGACCCACGCCGGCAGCTTCGATATCGGCTACCTGGGCCAGCTTCCCGGCTTCATCCTGATGGGCGCCGCCGACGAGGCGGAACTGGCCCATATGATCGCCACCGCCGCAGCCATCGACGATCGACCGAGCGCCTTCCGTTTTCCGCGCGGCGATGGGGAGGGCGTGGTCATTCCCGAATTGGCCGAGCCGCTGGAGATCGGCAAGGGGCGGATCGTGCGTGAGGGGACGGCGGTCGCCATCCTTTCTTTCGGCACGCGCCTGGCCGAGTCGCTGAAGGCCGCCGACATGCTGGCGGCGCGCGGCCTCTCGGCCACCGTCGCCGACGCCCGCTTCGCCAAGCCATTGGATGTCGATCTCATCCTGCGCCTGGCCCGCGAGCACGAGGCTCTGATCACCGTGGAGGAGGGCGCTCAAGGTGGTTTTGGCGCCTTCGTCCTCCACGCCCTGGCCGAGCACGGCGCCCTGGACCGAGGCCTGAAGGTCCGCACCCTCACGCTGCCCGATCTCTTCCAGGATCAGGACAAGCCCGAAGCCATGTACGCCGCCGCCGGCCTCGACGCCGAGGGCATCGTGCGCGGCGCTCTGGCGGCCCTGGGCGCGGAAGCGGCGGCCAAGGGGCGGCGGGCCTAGGGGCGATTGATCGAGCTACGCGACGTCTCCAAGTCCTATGGCGCCCGGCGCGCCGTCGGGCCTCTGTCGCTGAGCGTCGCCAAGGGTGAGTTCATCGCCCTGCTTGGCGGTTCGGGATGCGGCAAGACCACCACCTTGAAGATGATCAACGGCTTGGTGACGCCGAACGCCGGAACCGTGCGGGTGCAGGGCGCGGTGGTGGGCGAGGAGGCGCCGTGGCGCCTGCGCCGCCGTATCGGCTACGTGTTCCAGGAGATCGGCCTCTTTCCGCACATGAGCGTGGCGGAGAACATCGCGGTGGGACCGCGGCTCGCGAGCTGGGACAAGGCCCGCACGGCGGCGCGCACCGCCGAACTGCTGGATCTCGTCGCTCTGCCGGCCGAGGTCGGCGCACGGCTGCCGGCGGCCCTGTCGGGTGGCCAGCGCCAGCGGGTGGGCGTCGCCCGGGCCCTGGCGGCC
>JALYTR010000171.1 GCA_030854165.1 Pseudomonadota bacterium
ACCTGTTCGAGGTCAAGAGCGGCAATGTGGTGCGCCGGGGCCGGATCACCACCACTTGGTCGGAAGCCAGAAGCGTGCTGAAGACCGCCTATCGCAACAAGGGCTTCCAGCGCGACGTGATCGTCACCATGCGCGAGTGCGATTCCAAGCCGGTTTACGCCAACGGCCGGATCAGCTTCGAGATCGCCTTGGCGCCGGGGGCCGCGTGGCACGGATGCCTGCTCTACGAGATCGGCGACGGCAAGACCATCGACCGGGCGCCCGACAGTTGCGTTATCCATCCGGGCGAAACGAGGACCGGGCGGCGGCTTTCCCAGTGGCAGGACGCCGTTCTCAACATCGACACCAGCAATGAGGAATTCTGGCGGTTTTATCACCAGTCGGTTCAGGACATGGCGGCGCTTCGCCTGCCGATCGAGGGGACCGACCACCTGCAATTCGTGCCGGCCGGCGGGGTGCCGTGGTTCGTGGCTTTGTTTGGCCGCGACAGCCTGATCGTGTCGCTGCAGAACGCCATGGTCTATCCCAACTTCGCCCGCGGCGCGCTGGAGGTTCTGCGCCGCTATCAGGCCAAGAAGCGCGACGACTGGCGCGACGCCGAGCCCGGCAAGATCATGCACGAACTGCGGCGCGGCGAACTGGCCTATTTCAAGCTTATTCCGCATACGCCCTATTACGGCACGGCGGACGCGACCATTCTCTATCTGATCGTGCTGCACAACGCCTGGCGCTGCACCGGCGACGCCGATCTGCTGACCGAATACATGCCGGCGGCCGAGAAATGTCTCAAATGGATCGACCGCTACGGCGACCGCGACGGCGACGGCTTCCAGGAATACCAGACCCGCTCCACGGCGGGTTACTACAATCAGGGGTGGAAGGATTCGGGCGAGGCCCTGGTCTATCCCGACGGCTCTCTGGTCAAGACACCCATCGCCCTGGTCGAACTCCAGGGCTACGTCTATGACGCGTGGCTGCGCATGGCCCAGATCTACGACGCGCTCGGCAAGAAGGCCCGCGCCCGCGAGCTGCGAAAGAAGGCCAAGGCCCTCTTCGACCACTTCAACGACGCCTTCTGGGACGAGGCGAGCGGCTACTACGCCTTCGCCCTCGACGGCGACAAAAAGCAGGTGCTGAGCGTCGCCTCCAATCCCGGCCAATGCCTGTGGTCCGGCATCGTGCCGCCCGACCGCGCCGCCAAGGTCGTCAAGCGGCTGATGAAGCCGGACATGTGGAGCGGCTGGGGAATCCGCACCCTGTCCACGAAAAACCCGTCCTTCAATCCCAACTCCTATCAGAACGGGGCGGTGTGGCCGCACGACAACGCCCTGATCGCGCTGGGCATGCGCCGCTACGGATTCGCCAAGGAAGCGGCGCGGGTCGCCAGGGACGTGAGCGGCGCGGCGGGCTTTTTCATGCTCCACCAGATGCCCGAACTCTATGCGGGCATGAAGCGCGATCCGACCAATTTTCCGGTCCAGTATCTGGGCGCCAACGTTCCCCAGGCTTGGGCGGCCGGGTCGTGCTTCACCTTCTTGCAGATGATCGTCGGCTTCGCGCCCGACGCGCCGGGCGGCAAGCTGTGGATCGACCCCATCCTGCCCGACTGGCTCCAGGATCTTCGAATCAAGAATCTTAGCGTCGGCAATCACAATTTCGACCTGCACCTGTGGCGCGAGGGCGAGGCCACCCGCTGGGATGTCGAAAAGGGCGACGGCGCCTATGTCGCCCAGCGCAGCTACGCCACCGAGACGGAGCGCTGGGTCTGAGCGCCTTCTTCACCATCGGCCATTCCACCCGAACCGTCGATGAGCTCGCCACCCTGCTCCACGAAGCCGGCGCGACCATGATCGTCGATGTCCGCACCATGCCCAGATCGCGGACCAACCCGCAGTTCAACTTCGACGCCCTGCCCGGCGCCCTGGCCGAGCGGCAGATCGCCTGGCGTCACATCGCCGCCCTGGGCGGCCTGCGGCGCAGGCGCAAGGACGGCGAACCCTCGCCAAACACCTTCTGGGAGAACGCCAGTTTCCGTAATTATGCGGACTATGCCGATACCGAACCATTTCGAGAGGGGCTGGCCGAACTGATCGCCCTTGGCGCCTCTCAGGTCTGCGCGGTCATGTGCGCCGAGGCGGTGTGGTGGCGATGCCACCGGCGGATCATCGCCGACTATCTGATCGCCGCCGGCAAGAGCGTCTTTCACATCATGGGCCCCGGCAAGATCGTCCCGGCCACCCTGACGCCGGCGGCGCGCCCAGATGGCGCCGGCCGGCTGATCTATGCTGGGGCGGATCGGGCTCTTTTTTGACGACTTGGTCTTGTCGTCAGGGTTCGCTCGCACCCTCTCTTCCCCCTCTGGGGGAAGTACCGGCGAAGCCGGGGATGGGGGCTCTCGCCGCCGGCCGTCGTTGCGACCGCGGCCCCCTTCGGCGCTTCGCGCCACTTCCCCCAGAGGGGGAAGAGAGGGAGTGTGCTTGCCGAGCCGACGTCGTCTTCAGACGCCCAGCCGCGCCTTGAGATGATCGGCGACGCGCAGGGCGTTGGCGATGATGGTCAAGGTCGGGTTCACCGCGCCGATCGAGGGAAAGAAGCTGGCGTCGACGAGATAGAGGTTGTCCAGTTCGTGCGCCTTGCAATCGAGGTCGAGGACGCTGGTCGCCGGATCGGGGCCGAAGCGCGCCGTGCCGGCCTGGTGGGCCGTGCCGCCGATCGGGATGTCCTTGCCGAGATACAGGCCCCGCTCGAGCAGCACGTGGTGGCCGCCGGCCCCGGCGATCATCTTCGCCAGCTTCTTTTTCAACCGCGCCGGCGCCTCCATATTGCCCTCCTCGATATCGAGCATGACGTGGCCGTCCTGGTAATAGACGCGGTTCTCCGGCCGCGGCAGATCCTCGCTCTGCAGCCAGAAATCCATCGAGTGCTCGGCCATCGTCCCGAACGGCATTTTCGGCAGCCAGTCGAGCCAGGCGGGCGTCGTCTCGCCGCGAATCTGGTCGGCGTGGGTCTTGCCGCACATCTGGATCAGGCCCAGGGGATAGTCCCAGTCGTCGGCCCCGAAATAGTAGTCGCTGACCGCCAGGGTCTTCTGGAACACGGTCGGGTTGGGCTCGCGCATCAGGGCCATGAGCACCGCCATGTTGTGGCGCATGTAGTTGCGCCCCACTTGGCCCGAGCCGTTGGCGAGGCCGGCCGGATGGGCCTCGCTCGCCGAGCGCAGCAGCAGAAGCGCCGAGCTGAGCGCCCCGCAGGCGACTACCACCACGTCGGCCGAATAGCGCTCCTCCCGGCCTTCGCGCGTCACCACCACCTGACTGACTGCGCGCCCGGAGGGGCTGGTTTCCAGCCGGCTGACGAAAGCGCCCGTCAACAGGGTGAAGTTGTCGTGCGCCGCCAAGGTGGGATCGACGCAGATCACCTGGGCGTCGGACTTGGCGTTGAACGGGCAGGGAAAGCCGTCGAAGGCGCTGTAGCGGAAGGCGCGGCTGGTCGGCGTCACCTGGCCATCGACCTCGTCCATCAGCACGCCCATGGGCAGGTGGAACGGGTGCAACCCCTCGCCGGCCAGCCGATCGCTCAGCGCCTGGATGGCGGGCTCGTGCGATACCGGCGGATGGGCGTAGGGCTGGCTGGACCACGGTTCGGTGGGGTCTTCGCCGCGCCGGCCGCGAACCTGGAACAACGCCTCGGCGTGGCCATAGTAGGGCTCGAACACATCGTAGCCGAGCGGCCACGCCGGCGAGAGGCCGTCGGCGTGGCGCACCTCGCCGAAATCCGCCTCGCGCAGGCGAAACAGCGCCGCGCCATAGACCTTGGAATTGCCGCCGACCCAGTAGTGCAGGCCGGGGTGGAACTCATCGCCCTTCTTGTTGAACCAGGTATCCTTCGCCTGGTAGATGGCGTCCACGAACACCGCCTTGGCGTCCAGGTTGGTCATCGACCTTGGCAGATACGCGCCCCGCTCCAGCATCAGGATGCGCTTGCCGGTGGGCGCCAGCCGATGCGCCAGCGACGCTCCGCCTGGACCGCTGCCGATGACGATGACGTCGTAGTGATCGGAGGGCATGAGGCATTTCTCCACTCAGATCGGCATCCGATAGCCGTAGAATTCGTGATCCTCGTTGTAGCCGCCCTCGCCGGCCCCGAGATCGGCGAAGTCGTGCACGAATTCGATGGCGGCGATCCACTTGACCATCTTGAAGCCAAGCTCGTTCTCGCAGCGCAGGCGCAGCGGCGCGCCGTGAAGCACGCTGACCGGCGCGCCGTTCATCTCGTAGGCAAGCAGGGTCAGATCGTGGCGCATGTTGTGGAGCGGGTGGATGTCGTAATAGCCCCCGCCATCGGATCCTTCCGAGAATGAATAAAAGACGGCATAGCGGGCCAACGCCGTGAGTTTCACGATTTCCAGGATGTGGCGCATGGGAACACCGCCCCATTTCGCCACGCCGGACCAGCCTTGGATGCAGAAATGTTCGGTGATCTGCTCCTGTTTCGGCATCGCCTTCAACTCGGCGTGGGAGAACTCGCGCGGCCTCTCGACCAGGCCGCCCACCCGCAGCCGGTAGTCCGCGAAGTCGCCCTCGACGAGCGCGTTGAACGCCTCGGAGTTGGGGAGCGTGCCGTTGAGCCAGAAGTAGGGTGAAATGTCGGCTTCCGTGTACTGAGTGCTGGGAGACCACCATTCGGTCAGCCCCTTGAGCCAGCCGATCATGAATTTGCCGGTGTGCTGCACGAGGCGGGCGTGGCGCAGGGTGAAGGGCGAGGCGGCGAGCCAGGCGGCGGTCAGGATCGCCATGGCCAGCAGGAACAGCGGCAGGCCCGCCCAGGCGGCGCTGTCGACGCCGGCGAACATATGGTTGGTGTTTTGCCGCAGGCCGGTGATGAACACGAAGACGCCGTGCGCCACGATGAAGAACACGAACCAGCCGAACGAGAGGAAGTGGATCGAGCGCATGGCCTGGCGATTGAGCAGCCTGCCCAGCCACCCCGCCTTGTTCGAGATCGCCGGACTCTGCATCAGGCCGGTGAAAATCGAGACCGGCGCGGCGACGAACACGGTTATGAAATAGGTGAGCTGCTGCAGTCCGTTGTAGCGGGTCCAACTGTCTTCGACCGGAAAGTTCAGCGAGGCGTATTGCAGCGCCGTCGAGAGCGCGGCTGGGAACACCCCCCAGGTCAGGGGCACCAGCCTGCGCCACTGGCCAGTGGAAAAGAGCAGGATGTGGAAGGCGACCCCATTGATCGTCCAGAGCAGGTTCACGGAAAAATGCCACCACCGCGAAAGGCCCAGGGTGTGGCGAAGGCCCGGAATGCCCAGCCATTTGGGCAGGGTCACCGAATCGTCCTTGGAGGTCCACACGCGGCCGGTCGGCACGGGAGTCTGGAAGCGGAACCAGTCGGCCCCCGGCGTGCAGTCTCGACCCCAATAGAGTCTCGGGTGATCGGCGAGAATCTGAATGCCGGCCCGGATGATGAACAGCATGAAGAACATGTTCAGGAAATGCTGAAGCTGCAGCCACCATGGAAAGCCCGTGTCGATCGACGGCGCGGCCTGGGCTATGCCGGGATAGTGGACAATGAAGGCCTTGACGGCGGTCAGCTCGCGCAGGCTCTGGGCCACCGCGATCAGGACGATAA
>JALYTR010000172.1 GCA_030854165.1 Pseudomonadota bacterium
GTCTGATAGACCGCGCTTCGCCTCGCTATGGGGACACACCGTTTTTGCCGTTTGAAGGCTAAAGTCTCTGCTGTTAGACGCGCTCAGTCGCTTCTCGGACAGTCCGCAATGCGGCTTGGCTGAAGTCCTCACGCGTCTTTTTCTTCGGGGGTTTCGGCGTTGCAGACTGTGGCTTTTTCTTCGCTGGCGTTTTCATGGCTCAATGATCCCACGCTTCGCCCCGTCGCGCCAGCCCTGTGGATTTCAAACTGAGACACTACCCAATTTCCCCTTCGGTTGCGGCGCCGCGGGGCGCGTGGTATCAGGCGCGCGGCTTTTGGCGAGGAGGCTGTCGCGGCGCCGCGAGCCTTTAAACTTCCTCCGACGCATCAAGCCTTTAGGCTGGTTCTGACCTTGCGTCCGGGGCCGGCGCCACAAGACACTCGGGCGGTTTTCACTTGGCTGACGATTCCAGAGCAAGCGAGGTCGGCGCGCGCTACGCGCGGGCGCTGTTCGATCTGGCGGTCGAGACCGACGCCCTGGCGCCCGTCGAGGCCGATCTGAAAAGCCTGAAATCGATGATCGCGGCCAGCGTCGATCTGCGCCTGCTGCTCGTCTCGCCGGCCCTGTCGGCCGAGGACAAGGCCGCGGGCCTGGCCGCCATCGCCGAACGGGCGGCCTTCTGTGACACGACGCGCAAGTTCCTCGGCCTGCTGGCCGCCAACCGCCGGGTTTCCGCCCTCACCCCCATCATCGACGCCTTCGCCGCCCTTGCCGAAGCGCGGCGTGGGGTGGTTTCCGCCGAGGTGGTCACCGCCATTCCCTTGAGTGAGGCACAAACGAAAGGCCTCGCCGCCGCCCTGCGAGGCGCGCTGGGCAAGGACCCGCGGATCGAGACCCGCGTCGATCCGGCCATCCTGGGCGGGGTCAAGGTGCGGGTCGGCTCGCGCCTCTACGACGCTTCGCTGAAATCGAAACTCGACTCCCTCAAGTTCGCCCTCAAGAGAGCCTAAGACACTTCCCATGGACATCCGCGCCGCCGAAATTTCGGACATCCTCAAATCCCAGATCGCCAACTTCGGCATCGAGGCGGACGTCTCGGACGTGGGCCAGGTTCTCTCGGTGGGCGACGGCATCGCCCGGGTGTTCGGCCTCGACCAGGTCCAGGCCGGCGAGATGGTCGAGTTCCCTTCCGCCGGGGTGAAGGGCATGGCCCTCAACCTCGAGCGCGACAACGTCGGCATCGTGATTTTCGGGGCCGACGCGCAGATCGCCGAGGGCGACGAGGTCCGCCGCCTGGGCGAGATCGTCGATGTGCCGGTGGGCAAGGGCCTTCTGGGCCGGGTGCTCAATCCGCTGGGCGAACCCATCGACGGCAAGGGGCCGCTCACCGACGTGGCCGAAAAGCGGCGGGTCGATGTGAAGGCGCCCGGCATCATCCCGCGCCAGTCGGTGCATGAGCCGATGTACACGGGTCTGAAGTGCGTCGACGCGCTCACCGCCATCGGCCGGGGCCAGCGGGAACTGATCATCGGCGACCGCCAGACCGGCAAGACCGCCATCGCCATCGACACCATCCTCAACCAGAAGCAGATCAACGAATCCAAGGACGAGGGCGCCAAGCTCTACTGCGTCTATGTGGCCATCGGCCAGAAGCGCTCGACGGTCGCCCAGATCGTCAAGACCCTCGAGGAGCGCGGGGCGCTCGACTACACCATCGTGGTCGCCGCCACCGCTTCGGAGCCGGCGCCGCTGCAGTTCCTCGCCCCCTTCTCGGGCTGCGCCATGGGCGAATGGTTCCGCGACAACGGCATGCACGCCCTGATCATCTATGACGATCTTTCCAAGCAGGCCGTCGCCTATCGCCAGATGAGCCTGCTGCTGCGCCGCCCACCCGGCCGCGAAGCCTATCCGGGCGATGTCTTCTATCTCCACTCACGCCTTCTGGAACGGGCCGCCAAGCTCAACGAAGCGCACGGCGGCGGATCGCTCACCGCCCTGCCGATCATCGAGACCCAGGCCAACGACGTCTCGGCCTATATCCCGACTAATGTGATCTCGATCACCGACGGCCAGATCTTCCTGGAGACCGACCTTTTCTTCCAGGGCATCCGGCCGGCCATGAACATCGGCATCTCGGTGAGCCGGGTGGGTGGCAACGCCCAGATCAAAGCGATGAAACAGGCGGCAGGGCCGCTGAAGGGCGAGCTCGCCCAGTTCCGCGAAATGGCCGCCTTCGCCAAGTTCGGCTCCGACCTCGACATCTCCACCCAGCGCATGCTGGCGCGTGGCGAGCGGCTGACCGAGCTTTTGAAACAGGCGCAGTATTCGCCGCAGTCGGTGGAAGAGCAGGTCTGCTCCCTATACGCCGGCACCCGCGGCTATCTCGACGCCGTTCCGGTCGCCCAGGTCGAGCGCTTCGAGGCCGAACTTCTGGCCCGCCTGCACGGCCAGAACGCCGACCTGCTGGAGGCCATCCGCACCCAGAAGGCCCTCACCCCCGAACTCGAGGGCCAGCTCAAGGCGGTGCTCGACGCCTTCGCGGCCACCTTCGCTTAAAGATCGCCGGGAAGCCCCAGCCGGCATGGCCAGCCTCAAGGAACTGCGCAATCGGATCGCCAGCGTCACCGCGACGCAGAAGATCACCAAGGCCATGCAGATGGTGGCGGCGGCCAAGCTGCGCCGCTCCCGCGAGGCGGCCGAGAACGCGCGGCCCTACGCCGAGCGGATGACCGCGGTGATCGCCAATCTGGCCGCCGGGGTTTCGGGCTCCGGCGCGCCGAAACTGCTGATCGGGACGGGCTCGGAACGCCGCGAACTGGTGGTCGTGGCCACCGCCGACCGGGGCCTCGCCGGGGGTTTCAATTCCTCCATCGTGCGCGCCGCCCGCGAGCATATGGCGGCGCGGATCGCCGAGGGCCGCGAGGTCTCGCTGATCGCCGTCGGGCGCAAGGCGCGCGACCAGTTGAAGCGCTTCCACGGCGAGCGACAGGTGGCCTTCTTCGAGGCCGGCAACGTCCCCACCCTGGAGCGGGCGCGCGAGATCGCCGAGGCGGTGATTCAACGTTTCGAGGCCGGCGAGGCCGATGTGGTCACCCTTTTCTACAACCGCTTCGCCTCGGTGGTGAGCCAGGTCCCGACCCTGAAGCAACTGGTTCCGGCCCAGATCGCCGGCGCGTCCGGCGAGACAGCGATCGATCTGAAGGGCGCGGCCTATGAATACGAACCCGACGAGGCGACCATCCTGGCCACCCTCCTGCCGCGCAACATCGCCACCCAGATTCTCTCGGCCATGATGGAAAACCAGGTCGGCTTCTTCGCCGCCCAGATGGCCGCCATGGACGCCGCCACCCGCAACGCCGGCGACATGATCGCCGCCCTCACCCTGATCAAGAACCGCACCCGCCAGGCGCAGATCACCAAGGAGCTGATCGAAATCATCTCCGGCGCCGAAGCCCTCTAGCCGAAAGACCGCCCCGCCATGTCCATGACCGAAACCGCCCCTCCGCCCGCCGCCGTGGCCGTGCCCAAGGGCGTCGCCACCGGGCGCATCGTCCAGATCATCGGCGCGGTCGTCGATGTGGAGTTCGACGGCCATCTGCCGGCCATCCTCAACGCCCTGGAGACCACCAACACCGACCAGCGGACGGGCGAGCCCTTCCGCCTTGTGCTGGAGGTCGCCCAGCACCTGGGCGAGAACACCGTGCGCACCATCGCCATGGACACCTCCGAGGGCCTGACCCGCGGCCACCCGGTGATCGACACCGGCGGGCCGATCACCGTGCCGGTGGGCCCAGGGTGCCTGGGGCGGATCATGAACGTTATCGGCGAGCCGGTGGACGAGGCGGGGCCCATTCCCTTCGTCAAGCGGATGTCCATTCACCGCGAGGCGCCGGCCTTCGCCGACCAGCTCACTTCGGCGGAAATCCTGGTCACCGGCATCAAGGTTATCGACCTGCTGTGCCCCTACACCAAGGGCGGCAAGATCGGCCTGTTCGGCGGGGCGGGGGTCGGCAAGACCGTCACCATGCAGGAGCTGATCAACAACATCGCCAAGAACTACGGCGGCTATTCGGTGCTGGCCGGGGTGGGCGAGCGCACCCGCGAAGGCAACGACCTCTATTACGAGATGATCGATTCCAAGGTGAACGTCGATCCGCGAAAGAATGACGGTTCGACCGAAGGCTCGCGCTGCGCCCTGGTCTATGGCCAGATGAACGAGCCGCCGGGAGCGCGGGCCCGCGTCGCCCTCTCGGGCCTCACCCAGGCCGAATACTTCCGCGACGAGGAGGGCAAAGATGTGTTGCTCTTCATCGACAACATCTTCCGCTTCACCCAGGCCGGTTCGGAGATGAGCGCCCTCTTGGGCCGCATCCCCTCGGCGGTGGGCTATCAGCCGACGCTGGCCACCGAGATGGGCAATCTGCAGGAACGGATCACCTCCACCAACAAGGGCTCGATAACTTCGGTGCAGGCGATCTTCGTGCCGGCCGACGATCTCACCGACCCGGCCCCGGCCACCTCCTTCGCCCACCTGGACGCCACCACGGTGCTGTCGCGCGACATCTTCGCCCAGGCCATCTTCCCGGCCATCGATCCGCTGGATTCCACCTCGCGCATCCTCGATCCCCTGGTGATCGGCGAGGAGCACTATCAGGTCGCCCGCCGGGTGCAGGAGATCCTGCAGCACTACAAGGCGCTCAAGGACGTCATCGCCATCCTGGGCATGGACGAGCTTTCCGAGGAGGATAAGATCACTCTGGGCCGGGCGCGCAAGATAAGCCGGTTCCTCTCCCAGCCGATGTTCGTCGCCGAGGCCTTTACCAACCAGCCGGGCGTCTTCGTGCAGTTGGAAGACACCATCGCCTCGTTCAAGGCCGTGTGCGACGGGGACTACGACGCGCTGCCCGAGAGCGCTTTCTACATGGTCGGTGGGATCAAGGAGGCGGTGGCCAAGGCCGAGAAGCTGGCGGCGGAGGCTTAAGGGGCAATGGCGGACAAGCTTCACTTCTCCCTGGTTTCGCCGGAGCGCGAGCTGTTCAGCGGCGAGGTCGATCAGGTCGATGCGCCGGGCTCGGAGGGCGACTTCGGGGTGCTGGTCGGCCACGCGCCGTTCATGACCACGCTGAAGGCCGGGCGGGTCAAGCTCTACAACGATAGCGAGACCCGTGTCTTCGAGGTGCAAGGCGGGTTCGCCGACGTGACGGCCGAGGGCCTGACCATTTTGGCCGAACACGCGAGCGAGGTCGCCTGACGTCCGGTCTCGCGCCGCCGGAGAAGATTGACAGAGCATTGGACGAATAGGTTGAGTCATCCCCCAATAGCCGTCATGGCCGGGCGTAAGTCCCGGCCACCCATGACTCCGATGTGGGCTCTGGCCGCGCCTGGCGCGGCCACGGTAGGCGGCTGGGTCATGGGTCGCCGGGACAAGCCCGGCGATGACGGTAGGGGTGGGGTGTTTCATCTCAGCGAGCCAATGCGCTAGAAGAAAATTCGACGGATCGTTCGCGGCGCCGCCAAGGCCGCCGTTTCAAGGAAGGGAAGGGAAACGCCATGCGCCTCGCGCTCGCCAGCCTGATCGCCATCACCGGCCTGTCGCCGGCCGCCCTCGCCCAGACGGCCCCGCCCAACCCGCC
>JALYTR010000173.1 GCA_030854165.1 Pseudomonadota bacterium
GGTTCACCCTTCACCTGCCCCCGGCCCGCGACGCCGAGGCGCGCCCAGCCGAACCGGTCCGCGACCGCGTCATAGAGCGCGTCGTCGAGGTGGGTCGCAGCCGCCGCAAACTGCCCGACCGCCGCAAGGGCTATATCCAGAAGGCCGCGGTGGGGGGACACAAGGTCTATCTGCACACCGGCGAATACGACGACGGGGAACTGGGCGAAATCTTCATCGACATGCACAAGGAAGGCGCCGCCTTCCGCTCGCTGATGAACAATTTCGCCATCGCCATCTCCATCGGCCTGCAATATGGCGTGCCCCTGGACGAATTCGTCGACGCCTTCGTCTTTACCCGCTTCGAGCCGGCCGGCCCGGTCACCGGCAACGCGACCATCGCCTCGGCGACCTCGATCCTGGACTACGCCTTCCGCGAGCTGGGCGTCTCCTATCTTGGCCGGGCGGACCTCGCCAATATCGATCCGGCGGAGTTCAATGCCGACGGCCTGGGCGCGGGAGCGATCGACGCGCCCCAGAACGCCGCGCGCCTGATCTCCAAGGGCTTTTCCCGCGGCGCCGCGCCCGACAACCTGGTCTTCCTCACCCTGCCGCCCCGATCCGACGCTCCGCCGCGCGGCGCCGATGTCTGCCCAACCTGCGGCGACCTGGCCCTGGTGCGAAAAGGACAGAGCCGTCTCTGCCAGACCTGCGGGTCACGGACCGCTCGGACGGGGGACGGGGAAGGCTGACGGGCCGCCGCGCTGGCGACATTGCGGCGATTTAATTGGCGCCGCACGCAACGGCGTCCCACTTGGAGGGTTTGGCTGACCTGGAAGGAAGGAACCCCTCGTGCTCGCGACCATCTGGGTTCGACGCATCGCTCTGGCCTTAAGCGTCTGCGGCCTTCTGGCGTGGGCGGGGAACGCTTGTGCCTTGACCGGAGAGCGCGACGTGCCCCGGCTGGTGTCGTTCGGCGGCGCGTGCGTGCATTGCGATCTGGCCGGGCGCAAGCTCACCGGAGCCAAATTCATGGGTTGCGACTTCGCCGGGGCGACGCTGGTGGGAGCCGATCTGCGCGGCGCGGCCTTCATGGGATCGAACTTCACCGGAGCCGATCTTTCCCGCGCCGACGTCCGCGGGGCGTCCATGACCGGTGCCCGCTTCACTCTTGCCAACTTCTCGGACGCCAAGCTGGCCGGCCTGGAGGCGGCGGGCGCGAATTTCATGAACGCAGACCTCACCGGGGCCAGCCTCGACGCCGCCGAGCTGACCGGCTCGAACCTGGCGCACGTGAAAGCCGGCGGGGCCAGTTTCAAGGACGCCAATTTCACCGGCGCGACCCTCGCCGACGGCGCGTTCCCCGGCGCCGACTTCAAGGACGCCGGCCTGCTGCACACCTCCCTGGCCGGGGCCGATCTCTCGCAGGCCCACAATCTGACCCAGCGCCAGGTGGACGGTGCCTGCTCCGACACCCGGACCCGCCTGCCGCCCGGGCTGAGCGGCCACGCCTGCGGAGGGCGACGGTAGGGCGTTGTCCGCTAGCCTTTTACCACCGGGGCCACGCGGACGTGCAGTTCCTCGAGCTGGGCGGGGCGCGCCGCCGAGGGGGCGTTCATCATCAGGTCCTGGCCCTGCTGGTTCAATGGAAAGGCGATGACCTCGCGGATCGCCTGCTGGCCGGCCAGGAGCATGACGATCCGGTCGATTCCCGGCGCGAGGCCGCCATGCGGCGGGGCGCCGTAGCGGAAGGCGTTCAACATGCCGGCGAACTCGCGCTCCACCGTGGCGGCGTCATAGCCGGCGATCTCGAAGGCCTTCAGCATCACATCCGGGCGATGGTTGCGCACCGCGCCGGAGCACAGTTCATAGCCGTTGCAGACGATGTCATACTGCCAGGCGAGGATATCCAGCGGATCGCGGCTCTCAAGCACCTCCAGCTCGCCCTGCGGCATCGAGAACGGGTTGTGGGAGAAATCCACCCGGCCCGACTCCGCGTTCAGCTCGTACATCGGATAGTCGACGATCCAGCAGAAGTCGAAACGATCGGGATCAATCAGGGAAAGCTCGCCACCGACCCTGGTCCGGGCGAGGCCCGCGAACCTGTGGAAGACCTTGGGATCGCCGCCCACGAAAAAGACCGCGTCGCCGATCTTCAGGCCCAACCGCTGGCGAATCGCCTCGGCGCGCTCGGGGCCCAGATTGCGGGCGATGGGGCCGGCCGCTCCGCCATCGACGCCTTCCTCGTCCCGCCAGAAGATGTAGCCCAGGCCCGGCTCGCCCTCGCCCTGGGCCCAGGCGTTCATCCGGTCGCAGAAGGCGCGCGAGCCGCCGCCCGGCGCGGGGATGGCCCAGATGGCGGCCCCGGGCGCCTCCAGCATCCGCGCGAACAGGCCAAATCTGCCGCTCCGGAATTGCGCCGACACATCGGCCATGATCACGGGATTGCGCAGATCCGGCTTGTCGGTTCCATAACGGGCTATGGCGTCCCGATAGGGAATTCTCGGAAAGGGATACTCCGTCACCGGCTTGCCGGCCGCGAACTCGACGAACACCCCGTGCAGCACCGGCTCGATGGCCGCGAACACATCTTCCTGGGTGACGAAACTCATCTCCACATCGAGCTGGTAGAATTCCAGCGAGCGGTCGGCCCGGGCGTCCTCGTCGCGGAAACAGGGGGCGATTTGGAAATAGCGGTCGAAACCGGCGACCATCAAAAGCTGCTTGAACTGCTGGGGCGCCTGGGGAAGGGCGTAGAACTGGCCGGGGTGAAGGCGCGACGGGACAAGAAAATCCCGCGCCCCCTCGGGGCTGGAGGCGGTGAGGATCGGGGTTTGAAATTCCGTGAACCCCTGATCGACCATCCGACGACGGATGGAATCGATCACCTTGGCGCGCAGGACGATGTTGCGATGGAGGGTCTCGCGCCGCAGGTCGAGATAACGGTGCGTCAGGCGAATCTCCTCGGGATAGTCCGGTTCGCCGAACACCGGCAGGGGCAGTTCGGCGGCTTCGGAAAGGAGGGCGACACCGGCCACCCGCACCTCGATCTCGCCAGTCGGCAGGTTCGCATTGACCGTATCGGGTGTGCGCGCCACGACCTCGCCATCGATCCTGACCACGCTCTCGGCCCGCAGCCGCTCCAATGCCTCAAAGCCGGGCGCGCCGGGATGAACCACCAGCTGGGTCAGGCCGTAATGATCGCGCAGATCGACGAACAGCAGGCCGCCATGATCCCGCTTGCGATGGATCCAGCCCGACAGCCGCACGCTCGCGCCCTGGTCGGCGATCCGCAGGGCGCCGCAGGTGTGGGTGCGATAGGCGTGCATCGTGAAGTCCTGAAAAGGCGGGATTTGGAGCGGCGCGGAAGGGCGCATGGCGCCTTGGCTCTGTCAAGGCGAGCGGTCCATTTGCGATTCCCGGGAAATCGCGCTTATATCCTCTTCCCTGTCTCAACAGCTGAAAGGAGGTGGTCCAGTGTCTCATTGTCTCCAACCGCGGTCGCAAGCGACCTGGAGCCTTAAGATGGAGGCTCGCTCCTGACGGCGTCTCGACGCTGAAAAGGAACTAGGTCGCGGTCGACCGGGCATGGCCCGGGACCGCCGCGGTCACGACGATGGAAGGGCCGTCCCCGCACACGGGGGCGGCCCTTTACTTTGGATGCGATGGCCGAAAACCGCGCGCGCGAGGTTCCGCGAACGCCTAACCCGGAGGCCGTTTCAACGGAGATTTCCCCATGAGCTTCCGCATCACCGGCCTTTCCGCCGAACCCTTCGCCCACCTCTTCGGCCTCTCCGACGCCGATCTCGCGGCCCGTGGAGCCAAACGCTACGTCGCCGACACCAAGCCGGGCTTTCCCGACCGGATCGAGATGCGTGACGCTGAGCCGGGCCAGAGCGTGCTGCTGGTCAACCACGTCCATCAGGACGCCGGCACCCCCTACCGCGCCAGCCACGCCGTGTTCGTCCGCGAGGGGGCGAGCGTTCCCTACGACCGTATCGACGAGATTCCCGACGCCCTGCGGTCTCGCATTCTATCTTTGCGCGCCTTCGACGCGACGCACATGATGATCGACGCCGACCTCCTGGACGGCGACGTTCTGGAGGTCGGCATAGAGCGGCTCCTCACTAACCCGGAGGTCGCCTACGTCCAAGCCCACTACGCTAAGCGCGGCTGCTACGCGGCGCGGATCGAGCGGGCGTGACGCGCGCTCAAGCCCCCACAAGCTCCCGCCCAATGAGGAACCGGCGGATCTCGTTGGTGCCGGCGCCGATGTCGTAAAGCTTGGCGTCGCGCAGCAGGCGCTCGACGGGATATTCCTTGAGATAGCCCGCCCCGCCCAAGGCCTGGATGGCTTCGAGACTGGTTTGGACCGCGTTTTCGGAGGCGAGCAGGATGGCCCCGGCGGCGTCGAACCGCGTGCTGCGGCCGGCGTCGCAAGCCCTGGCCACGGCGTAGACATAGGCGCGGGCGGAATTTAGGGCCACGTACATGTCGGCGATCTTGCCCTGCATGAGTTGGAAGGTCCCGACCGGACGGCCGAACTGCTTGCGCTCGCGCACGTAGGGAAGGACCGTGTCCAGGCACGCCTGCATGATCCCAAGAGGCCCTGCCGCCAGGACGGTGCGCTCATAATCCAGGCCGCTCATCAGCACCCCCGCGCCGCCGTTTTCCGGCCCGATGACGTTGTCTTGCGGGACCTCGCAGTCCTCGAACACCAGTTCGCCGGTGTCGGAGCCGCGCATGCCGATCTTGTCGAGCTTCTTGGAGCAGGAGAAGCCGGCGAAGTTCTTCTCGACGATGAAGGCGGTGACGCCCCGGCTGGCGTTCTCTGGGTCGGTCTTGGCGTAGACCACCACCACGTCGGCGTGGGGGGCGTTGGTGATCCAGAACTTGGCGCCGTTCAGCACATAGCGATCGCCGCGGAGGTCGGCGCGGAGTTGCATCGAGATGACGTCCGAGCCGGCGCCCGCTTCGCTCATGGCCAGGGCGCCGACGTGCTCGCCGCTGATCAGCTTCGGCAGATAGCGGCGCTTCTGCTCGGGGCTGCCCCAGCGGCGGATCTGGTTGACGCACAGGTTGGAGTGGGCGCCGTAGCTCAGGCCCACCGAGGCGGAGGCGCGCGAAACCTCCTCCATGGCGACAACGTGCTCGAGATAGCCGAGGCCCAGGCCACCGAAGTCCTCCTCAACGGTTATGCCGTGCAGGCCGAGTTCACCCATCTGGGGCCAGAGCTGGCGCGGAAAGCTGTTGCTGGCGTCGATCTCGGCCGCCAGCGGGGCGATACGGTCGGCGGCGAAACGGGCAGTGGTCTCGCGGATGGCGTCGGCGGTCTCGCCGAGGCCGAAATCGAGCATGGGTCCGTGGTTGGCGGTCATGGCGGGGAGCCTAGCACGCTCCCCGCCATTCGTCGCAGTGTTCAGGCGAGCGGCGGAAGGTGGGCCATGGCCTTGCCCACGAAGGCCCAGACATCGGCGCTGAACGGCAAGGTCGGCGCCACGTCGGGGCTGGCCAGCGACTCTCGCCAGACCTGGGCCATCTTGGCAAACAGCGCGGGATCGCCACCCGTCGATTGGTAGGCAAGTTCACGCCATCGCCGAGCAACATCCCGGG
>JALYTR010000174.1 GCA_030854165.1 Pseudomonadota bacterium
GTTCACGAAGATGCCCAGGACACCGATGGTGAACAGGATCGCCGCGACGGTGAGATAGTGCGCGAGACCGATAATCATGCGTCCAGCCCTTCGCCGGACTTGATGGAGACAACGCGCATGCCCCTGGCGGGCGTTCTGGCCACCTGGGCGGCGATGTTCTGGCGCTTGATGCCCGGGCGGTGCTTGAGTGTGAGAACGATGGCCCCGATCATCGCCACCAATAGCACCAGCCCGGCGGCCTGGAAGACATAGACATAGTCAGTGTAGAGAACGCGGCCGATGGCCTCGGCGTTGGTGACCCCGCCCGTCCGCGCCATCGGCCCGACGGAATGGGCCGCCGCGCCACCCGTAGCCACGCTGACGGCGACAATCACCATCTCCACAGTGAGAACGCCGGCGATGATCCCGCCGATGGGCAGATAGCGCGCGAAGCCCTGCCGCAGGGCGGTGAAATCGACATCCAGCATCATCACCACGAACAGGAACAGCACCGCGACGGCGCCGACGTAGACCACCACCAGGATCATTGCCAAAAATTCCGCGCCTAGAAGGACGAAGAGGCCGGCGGCCGAAAAGAAGGTGGTGATCAGGAACAGCACCGAATGCACCGGGTTCCTCGCCGAAATCACGGCAAGGCCGGCCACAACGGTGGTGGCGGCAAGCAGGTAAAAGGCGATCGCCTGCAGGATCATCGCGCCGTCGAATCTCCGTCCTCACATTGCCAAGGGCGGGCGCCCGGGCGGCGCGCGATCGAGCCCTTTTCGAGTCGCGTCCGTCTCTTAGCGATAGGGTGCGTCCAATTCCAGATTCTTCGCGATCTCCCGCTCCCAGCGGTCGCCGTTTTCGAGCAGGCGCTGCTTGTCGAAATAGAGTTCCTCGCGCGTCTCGACGGCGAATTCGGTGTTGGGGCCCTGAACAATGGCGTCCACCGGGCACGCCTCCTGGCACAGGCCGCAATAGATGCATTTGACCATGTCGATATCGTAGCGGGTGGCGCGGCGCGCGCCGTCCTCGCGGGATTCCGCCTCGATGGTGATCGCCTGGGCCGGGCAGATGGCTTCGCACAGCTTGCAGGCGATGCAGCGCTCCTCGCCGCTGGGGTAGCGGCGCAGGGCGTGCTCGCCGCGAAAACGCGGCGACTGGGGTCCGCGCTCATTGGGATAGAGCACGGTGGCCTTGGGCCGTACCATGTATTTCATACCAAGGCCGAAGGCGCTGACGAAATCCATCAGGGCGGCGCCCTTTATGGCCTGGGAGATGCGCTGAAACATGCTTCTTCTTCGCCTTACTTCGCCTTGCCAATCTTGCACTCATAGTTGGCAAGTTCGCGGCCGTCGTAGCCGTTCTTGAGATGAATCTGACCACCTTGCGCCTGGCAAGCCTGGGTCGCCGACTTGATGGCGTCATAGTTGGCGTCGCCCTGGCCCAGGCCATAGGATCCCTGCGAGGCGGCGCAGGCGCAGAGCGCCAGAGACAATGAAGCGATGGCGAGTGGCGCGGTCATGCCCCAGGCCCGAATTCACGCCAGCCGGCGATCAGCACCACTGCGGCAATGGAGGTCGGCAGGAAGACCTTCCAGCCGAGCCGCATGAGCTGGTCGTAGCGGTAGCGAGGCACGATGGCCTTGGCCATGGCGACCAGGAAAAAAAAGAAAATCGTCTTCAAAAAGAACCACATGAAGCCGAAGAAGCTAGCGGCGGTGGGGTTCCAGGCGGCGGCGAACGGGGTCGGGAACGGGGCCTGCCAGCCGCCGAAGAAGAGAACGCTGATCAGAGCGCACATCAGGACGATGTTGGCGTATTCGCCGATCATGAACAGAAGGTAGGGCGTGGAGGAATACTCCACCTGATAGCCGGCCACCAGTTCAGATTCGGCTTCGGGAAGGTCGAAGGGCGGGCGGTTGGTCTCAGCCAGGGCAGAGACGAAGAAGATCACCGACATGGGGATCATGACCAGGGCGGCCGGAAGGTTTCGCCACCCCCCTCCCCCCAACACATTCCAGTTCCAGAACCCCCCAGCTTGTTTTTCCACGATCACCTGAAGATTAAGCGATCCGGAAATCAGGATCACCGTGATGATCACAAAACCGATGGAGACCTCGTAGCTCACCATCTGCGCCGCCGAGCGCAGGGCGCCCAGGAAGGGGTATTTCGAATTGGACGCCCAGCCGCCCATGATGATGCCATAGACGCCCAGCGACGAAATGGCGAAAAGGTAGAGAACTCCAACGTTTATGTTAGACACCACCCAGCCGGGGGCGAGAGGCATGACCGCCCAGGCGCCGAACGCGAGGGTGAAGCTGACCAAGGGCGCGAGCAGGAAGACGACCTTGTCCGCGCCGGCCGGAACGACGATCTCCTTCAACACGAACTTGAGGAAGTCGGCGAACGACTGAAGAAGGCCGAACGGACCGACCACGTTGGGCCCTTTTCGCATCTGCACGCCGGCCCAGATTTTGCGATCGGCCAAGAGCAGGAACGCCAGCGAAAGAAGTATCCACACCAGGACCGCAAGAATTTGCAGGACGGTGAGCACCGTCCAGCCGAATGGAGAGGTCCAGAAACCCAGGTGTTCCATCGCCCTACTCCGCCGCCATCTTCACGCCGGCGGCCAGCGCGGCGCACTCGGCCATGGTGACGCTGGCCCGTGCGATCGGATTGGTGAGGTGGAAAGCCTTGATCGGGCTCACGAAAGGCGCATCGGCGATGTCGCCGGCGACCCCCAGGCCCGAGAGATCGAAGGCGCGCGCCGCAGCGCCCGGCGCGAGACCGATCTGGCCGAAGGTGGGGTGATCGGAGAAGAGCCTGGCGCGAAGTTGGTCGAGCGTGTCGTAGGGCAGCCTGGCGTCCAGGTGTTCGGAGAGGGCTCTCAGTATAGACCAGTCTTCCTTGGCCTCCCCTTTTGGGAAGACGGCGCGCTCGCCGCGCTGCACGCGACCCTCGGTGTTGACGTAGAGGCCGGCCTTTTCAGTATAGGCGGCGGCGGGGAGGATGACGTCGGCGCGGTTCGCGCCGGCGTCGCCATGGGTTCCCAGATAGACGACAAAGGCGTCGCTCTGGGTGACATCCGCCTCGTCGGCGGCGAGAAAGAGGACGACATCCAGAGCGCCTTTGGAGAGCATCCGGACAACATCCAGCGCGCCTTCGGATGGCGTGAAGCCGAGATCGAGGCCGCCGACCCGCGCGGCGGCCGTGTGGAGCACGTTCCAGCCGTTCCAGCCTTCGCGAACCACATTGAACGCGCCAGCGAGCGCCGCCGCGGCGCTGAGCACCGCCGAACCGTCCGGCCGAGCCAGGGCGCCTTGGCCGAGAACGATGGCGGCCCGTTCGGCGCCCTTCAGAGCCTTGGCGAAATCGGAACCGCCGTCCGCCAGACCGGTCAGGGCCGCGCCACCGGCGCCCAGGTGATCGTAGCGGTAGGTCAGGTCGGCGGCTCCGCCGATCAGGCCAATGCGGGTCTTGCCGGCAAGCCAGAGTTTGCGGATGCGGGCGTTGAGGACTGGGGCTTCGAGGCGCGGGTTGGTCCCGATGAGCAGAATGACGTCCGCCTGTTCAAGGCCGGCGATGGTGGTGTTGAAGAGCCAGCTTTCGCGCGGGCCGTAGCCGAGCGGGCCACCATCCTGGCGGCAATCGAGGTTCTTCACGCCCAGGGCGCCGAAAAGATCGAGGGCGGCCTTCATGGATTCGGCGTCCTGCAGATCGCCGGCGATCACGCCGACCCGCTCGGGCGGGGCCGCCTTGATTTTACCCGCCACGGCCGCCAGGGCATCCGCCCAGGACGCCGGCTGGAGCCGACCGGCGAGCCGGATCATCGGCGTATCGAGCCGCTGGCGGGAAAGGCCGTCGCAGGCGTAGCGGGTTTTGTCGCTGATCCACTCCTCGTTGATCTCTTCGTTGAGGCGCGGCAGGACGCGCAGGACCGCCGGCCCGCGGGCGTCCACGCGAATGGCGCTGCCGAGCGCATCCATGACGTCCACGCTCTGCGTCTTGGTGAGCTCCCAGGGCCTGGCGTTGAAGGCGTAGGGCTTGGAGGTCAGGGCGCCTACCGGGCAGAGGTCGATGATGTTGGCCGACAGCTCGCTCGCCACCGCCTGGTCAAGATAGGTGGTGATCTCCACATCCTCGCCGCGCGAGATCAGACCGATCTCCGAAACCCCCGCCACCTCGGTGATGAAGCGCACGCAGCGGGTGCACTGGATGCAGCGGGTCATCACCGTCTTGATGAGCGGACCCATGTACTTCTCTTCGACGGCCCGCTTGTTCTGCGCATAGCGGGTGGCGTCGCGGCCGTAGCCCATGGACTGATCCTGCAGGTCGCACTCCCCGCCCTGGTCGCAGATCGGGCAGTCCAGGGGATGGTTGATCAGCAGGAACTCCATCACCCCCTTGCGGGCCTTTTCGACCATGGGCGAATTGGTGACGATCTCCTGGCCGTCGGCGGCCGGCAGAGCGCAGGAGGCCTGCGGCTTGGGCGGCCCGGGCTTCACCTCGACCAGGCACATCCGGCAGTTGCCGGCGATGGAGAGACGCTCATGGTAGCAGAAGCGCGGAATCTCCTCGCCCGCCAGCTCGGCGACCTGAAGAACGGTCATGCCGGGCTCGAACTCGATCTCGACGCCGTTTACCTTGGCCTTGGGCATGGGGCGGGCGATACCCCGCTACTCCGCCGCGATCAAGGTGGCGCCGGGGACGTTGGCGCGGCGGGAGCGGTAGAGGGCGATGCGCGCTTCGATCTCGGGGCGGAAGTGGCGGAAGAGGCCTTGAATGGGCCAGGCGGCGGCGTCGCCCAGGCCGCAGATGGTGTGGCCCTCCACCTGGCTGGCCACATCGAGGAGCATGTCGATCTCCTTGGGGTCCGCCTCGCCGGTGACCATGCGCTCCATGATCCGCCACATCCAGCCGGTGCCTTCGCGGCAGGGCGTGCATTGGCCGCAGCTCTCGTGCTTGTAGAAATAGGAGAGCCTCGCGATGGCGGCGACGATGTCGCAGCTCTTGTCCATGACGATCATGGCCGCGGTGCCGAGCCCCGATTTGCGCGCCGCCAGATCATCGAAATCCATCAGCGCCTCCTCCGCCTCCTCGGCCGGGATCAGACGCACTGACGAGCCGCCGGGGATGACCGCCTTGAGGTTGCCCCAACCGCCGCGCACCCCGCCGAAGTGGTCGTCGATGAGCTGCCGCATGGGGATGGACATGGCCTCCTCCACCACGGCCGGTTTGTTGACGTGGCCCGCCGCGCTCATCAGCTTGGTCCCGGTGTTCTTGGGCCGGCCGAAGCTCGCGAACCAGTCGGCGCCGCGGCGCAGGATCTCCGGGACCACGGCGATGGATTCGACATTGTTGACCGTCGTCGGGCAACCATAAACACCGGAGCCGGCCGGAAACGGCGGCTTGAGGCGCGGCTGGCCCTTCTTGCCTTCCAGGCTTTCAAGCAGGGCCATCTCGTCGCCGCAGATATAGGCGCCGCCGCCGTGGGTCAGGCGGATGTCGCAGTCCCAGCCGTTGAGATTATTCGTACCGATCAGGCGCGCCTCGGCGGCTTCGACAAGGGCTGCCTCCATGTGCTCGCGCTCGCGGACATATTCGCCG
>JALYTR010000175.1 GCA_030854165.1 Pseudomonadota bacterium
CAAGGATTTCAGCGCCGCCTTCGGTTGGATGACCCGCGTCGCCCTGGCCGCCGAGACGCTCGACCATCACCCCGAATGGTTCAATGTTTACAACCGCGTCGATGTGGTCCTCACCACCCATGACGCCGATGGCGTGACCGAACTCGACGTGAAGCTGGCGAAGATCATGGACGCCCTAATCCGGGGACACAATACTTAATTGCCCCTCCCCTATCGCCTGTCGAACAATCGGTGCTGGACAATTAAGTATTGTGTCCCCGGATTAGAATGGAGACTCGCATGACCCAAATCCGAGGCGCCCGCGTGGCCGGCAAGAAGGCCTTTATCACCGGCGCCGCTCAGGGCCTGGGCGCGGCGGCGGCGCGGCGGCTTGCCGAGGAGGGCGCCATGGTCGCCCTGGCCGACATCAATCTGGACGGCGCCCAGGCGGTGGCCGCCGGGATCGACGCGGCCTGGGGCGCGGGCACGGCCTTCGCCTTTCCCCTCGATGTCACGCAGGAGGCGCAGTGGATATTCGCCCTTGAGGAGGCCGACGCGGCCATGGGCGGCCTTTCGGTCCTGGTCAACAACGCCGGGATTTCGCGCGGCGGCGATATCGAGCACCTTTCCCTCGACGACTGGAAGGTGGTGATGAGCGTCAATGTCGATTCGGTGTTCCTGGGAACCAAGCACGCCCTGAAATACATGCGCGCCCATCAGCCCGGATCGATCGTCAACATCTCCTCCATCGCCGGGCTGATCGCCGGCCACAATTCGCCAGCCTATAATGCCTCAAAGGCCGCCGTCTGGCTGCTCTCCAAAGGCATCGCCCTGCACTGCGCCAAGCAGGGATTGAACATCCGCTCCAATTCCATCCACCCGACCTTCATCGACACGCCGATCCTCGACCCCCTGCGCCAGAGGTTCGGCAAGGCGGAAGCCGAGGCCAAGCTCGCCCGCCAGGTGCCCCTGGGGCGCATCGGCGAGCCGGCGGATATCGCCAACGCCGTCCTTTATCTGGCCAGCGACGAGAGCAAGTTCATGACCGGCGCGGAGATGAAGCTCGATGGCGGCATTTCGGCCATGTGAGGGTCCGAACGGGCGCCACCGAGGAGAGGGTCGCGACGCTCTTAGAAGCGGCGCCAGCCGCCGTTGTTCCAATAGCCGCGGTCGTTGCGGTCGTGCACCCAGCGATATCCAGACCCATTCCAGCGCCAGGTGTTCGGATAGACGTTGATGCCAACTCTCGCCGGATAGGCGTAGCGGGTTCGGACATGCCAGCATTGGTGGAACCGGTTGCAGGCGATATAGGCCGAAGCGCTGGTGGCGGTCGTCGCCAGAACGCCGATGGCGGCGACGGCGCCCAGGGCGCCCGTTTTCAGCACGTTTTTGAAACCACGCATTTTTGAAGAGTCTCCTTTGCGACGATGGATGTCCCGGATCGGACAACGATCCAGCCAATCGAGCGTTCCCGGTTTTCGACGCTGAACGAACGGGATTGGGTCCCCTCGATCACGCCGCCATCGAGACTGCCCGACCTCTCCCGAGTGTTCAAGGCCAAGCTCGCCCTTGGGCGGAAAAGAATCTTAACGTCGGAATAGACGCGCGTGAACAGGGGCGAAACGAACCGTGACCGAATCAGTGACCTCATCCTATTCGCCGTTTGTTCACTACAAGGTATTGTATCCGTGCGGAAAACCACCACAAGCCTCAATCCGATTTCCGACTTGCTAGACCAACGGCGGGGCGGCATCCTGTCCGCGCGGACGGGGAGAGCGCGCAATGTTCATCGGTCACTACGCGGCGGCGCTGGCCGCCAAGTCGGCGCGACCGCGAGCGCCGCTGTGGGCCTACGTAGGCGCCTGCCAATTGCTGGACATCGTTTGGGGCGCTCTGCTCATCGCCGGAGTGGAGAAAGTGCGCTTCAATCCGGCCCTGCCCGGCAGCGAACTCGACCTCTACTTCATGCCCTACACCCACTCCCTCCCGGCATCGCTCGCCTGGTCGGCGGCCGCCGCGGTTTTCGCCGCAATGGCGCTGCGCCTTCCCCGCCGCGTGGCGGCGCTCATCGGCGCCACGGTGTTTTCCCATTGGGTGCTCGATTTTCTGGTTCATCGTCCGGACCTGGAACTGTGGTTCGGCGGGCCGAAAGTGGGGCTGGGTTGGTGGAACTATCCCCTTTCTGAAATGGCGCTGGAGATGGGACTGGTCGCGATCGCCGGCGCGGCCTGGGTGGCCACTCGCAAGACAGAGGGTCGCACAGCTTGGCCGGCGGTGCTGTTCATCGCCATTCTGGTCGCGGTGCAGATCGTCGGCTCGCTCAGCGGCGGGGGCGGCGGCGATGCGTCGCGGCTCGGCGCGATGGCGCTGGCGACCTATCTGGCCATCGTCGTTCTGGCGATCTTCATCGACCGTGGGCCACGCGCCATGGCCGCCCCGGCCAGGGCAGTCGGGTGAACGAATTTTGGCCAGACGGACTTGGCCGAAGGCCGATTAACTTGGCCACGAACGGCACGAACCCCACGAACTGGGGCGATTTTAGAAGGAGCCTCGCGCTTCGCGCAAAGTCCGTTGCTTTGTTCGTGATGTTTGTGAAGTTCGTGGTTGAAATAGAGCCTTCACCCGATTGCCCTGCCGCCCCGGCGCTCGAGGCTTGACCTTGGAAGGCCCTGTCGCCTATATCGCTCCACCCACGCGGGTCCAATAAGCCCGCGCTTTCCCTTTTGCTTGATTGAAAGTCTGGCGCCATGTCACGCCGCTGCGAACTCACCGGCGTCGGTCCGATGACCGGCCACAATGTGAGCCATTCCAACATCAAGACCAAGCGGCGGTTCCTGCCGGCCCTGGGTCCGGCAACCCTGCAGTCGGAAAGCCTGGGTCAGAGGTTCCGCCTGCGCATCTCCAACGCCGCCTTGCGCACCCTGGATTTTCGCGGCGGTCTGGACGCCTTTCTGATCAAGGCTCACGACCATGTCCTCTCGCCGCGCGCCCTGAAGATCAAGAAGCAGGTCAAGGCCAAGCTCGCCGAGCAGCCGGGCGCCTGATCACCTAGTTCAGAAGTTCGCGGCCAGCGCTTCGCACATCGGTGCAGCCGGTGAGCGACAGGGCCACCCGCAGTTCCTGGCGCAGGATTTCCAGCATGTGCGCCACCCCCGCTTCGCCGCGCGCGCCCAACGCCCAGGCCCAGGCGCGGCCGATCATGCAGGCCTCCGCGCCCAGGGCGAGGGCCTTGAGCACATCCAAGCCCGAGCGCACGCCGCCGTCCATCAGCACGGTCAGATCGCCTCCCACCGCCTCGGCGATGGCCGGCAGGGCGCTGATCGTGGACGGCGCCCCATCGAGCTGTCGCCCGCCGTGGTTGGAGACCACCACGCCATCGACGCCGCATCGCCGCGCCTCGCGCGCGTCTTCGGCGTCCAGGATCCCTTTCAGCACGATCGGCCCTGGCCAGCGCTCGCGCACCCAGGCGATGTCTTTCCAGGTCAATGAGGGATCGAAGTTGTGGCCGATCCAGGTCCAGAACTGGGTGAGTCTTTTCAGGTTCGCGTCGGCGGCGGCGAAATTGCCCAGAATGTGGGGGCGACCGCGCACGTGCACGTCCCATAGCCAGGACGCATGGGCCAGACCGTCCAGCGTCTGGCGAGCCCGCGCCGCCGGGCCGGCCGCGATCATCCCGTTGCGCGCGTCGCGATACCGCGCCCCGGGAATGGGCAGATCGACGGTGAACAGCAGCACCGGACAGACCGCCTCGCGGGCCGCCGCCAGCAGATCGGCCATGAATCCCCGGTCGCGGATCATATAGAGTTGGAACCACGGCGGGGAGGCGGCCCGCGTCACTTCGTCGATCGCGCAAATCCCCAGAGCCGAGAGGCTGAAGGGAACGCCCGCCGCCATGGCCGCTCTGGCCGCCTGACCTTCGCCGCGGCGCGCGTACATGCCGCCAAGGCCGATCGGCCCCAGCACCACCGGCATGGAAAGGCTCTGGCCGAAGAGTTCGGTGGCCGTGGAAACGTGGGAGACGTCGCGCAGGACGCGCTGGCGAAGCTTGATTTGGCGGAAATCATCGACGTTGGCGGCCAAGGTGGCCTCGGCGTAGGCGCCGCCGTCGATATAGTCGAAGAGAACCTTGGGCAAACGCCGCCTGGCCGCCGCTCGATAGTCAGCGACGCAGGCGGGGATCATGCCAGCGCTTCGCGAACGTGGCGAAAGGTCGTCGCCTTCAGGGGCGGGCCGCCTTGCACGCTGGGGGGCGGGGAAAGCAAGCCGCGGCCGCCGCGACCGACGGCGCGCGGCTCTTCCTCGAAAAGGGCGGCCAGTTGTTCGGTGATCGCCCCGCCGAGCTGTTCCACATCGACGATGGTCACCGCCCGGCGATAGTAGCGGGTGACGTCGTGGCCGATGCCGATGGCGATCAGCTCCACGGGCGATCTGCCCTCGATCTGGGCGATCACCGCGCGCAGGTGACGCTCCAGATAGTGGCCGGAATTCACCGACAGGGTCGAATCGTCCACCGGCGCGCCGTCTGAAATCACCATCAGGATGCGCCGTTGCTCGGTACGGCCGATCAGGCGCTGATGCGCCCACATCAGCGCCTCGCCGTCGATGTTCTCCTTGAGCAAGCCCTCGCGCATCATCAGGCCGAGGTTCTTGCGCGCCCGACGCCAGGGCGCGTCGGCCGCCTTGTAGATTATGTGGCGCAGATCGTTCAGCCGGCCGGGCGAGGCGGGCTTGCCGGCCTTGAGCCATTCGTCGCGCGAGGCGCCGCCCTTCCACGCCCTCGTGGTGAAACCCAGGATCTCCACCTTCACCGCGCAGCGCTCCAGGGTGCGAGCCAGGATGTCGGCGCACACCGCGGCGACCATGATCGGCCGGCCGCGCATGGAGCCGGAGTTGTCGATGAGCAGGGAGACCACGGTATCGCGAAAGTCCGTCTCCTCCTCCTGCTTGAACGACAGGGGCGCGGTGGGATCGACGATCACCCGGGTAAGGCGCGCCGCGTCCAGCATGCCCTCCTCGAGATCGAAACTCCACGCCCGGTTCTGCTGGGCCATGAGCTTGCGCTGCAGGCGGTTGGCCAGGCGCGAGACGACGTTGGAAAGATTGGCCAGCTGCTGGTCCAGATAGGCGCGGAGCCGGGTCAGCTCCTCCGGCTCGCACAGGTCCTCGGCCGACACGATCTCGTCGTGGGCGGCGGTGAACACCTTGTAGGCGGGCTCGGGGCGGCCGTGATCCTTGATGTTCGGGCGGGCCGGTCGGTCGCCGTCGGCAGTCTCGAGTTCGTCGTCGGAGGGATCGGCGTTCTCGTCCTCCTCGGCCTGGGCGAGCTGGCTCTCGGCGGCCTCGGCCTCGCGGCGCGCCTTTTCGCTGTCGTCCAGGGACGCGCCCGGCGACGACTGTTCCTCGCCTTCGCCTTCCCCGTCGCCGGCGGCCTCGGCCTCGCCGTCCTCGGCTTCGTCGTCCTCGGCGTCCCGGTCGGGCGCGTCGGAAAGATCGTCGCCCATGGAAAGATCGCGCACCACCGCCCGGGCGATGCGGGCGAAGGCCTTCTGCTCGTGGG
>JALYTR010000176.1 GCA_030854165.1 Pseudomonadota bacterium
GTAGATGAACCGTGCCCAGATGCCGAGCACGTCCATCAGCTCGTCGGTCAGGCCGGCGAAGCCCCAGGCGTGGTAGGCGGCCGCCTCACCGGCCCGGTCGCCGGCGGCCATGGCCCGGAAGAGCTTGACCACCCCGCCTACGAAGGTTGGCGGAAAGACCCGAATGCAGCCGAAATCGAGCAGGTTGAGTCTCCCGGCCCCGGCGGTGAAGCTGTAGTTCCCCAGGTGCGGATCGCCATGGATGACCCCGATCCTGATCAGCGGCGTCCACCAAGCCTCGAAGAGCAGCTTGGCGACGCGGTTGCGCGTCTCCTGATCGGCGCTCTTGAAGCTCTGCAGGCCGCGCCCCTCCAGCCAGTCCATTGTCAACAGCCGGCCGGTGGAAAGGCTGGCGTCAGGGGCCGGAACGGCGATATCGGACCGGTCCGCGAAGAAGGCGCGGTAGAGGCGCATGGCGGCCGCTTCATGTTCGTAGTCCAGTTCCTCGCGCAGCCGCTCGGAGATTTCGGCGGCGATCTCGCGAGTGTCCACCGCGCCGAACACTTGGCGGCCCAGCCCGAGTAGCAGCCGAAGCTGGCCGAGGTCGCTTTCCACCGCGCTCAGCATCTCGGGATATTGCAGCTTGGCGGCCAGGAGCCGGCCGTCGTGAGCGGTGGCCCGATGCACCTGTCCCAGAGAGGCGGCGGCGGCGGGCGCGAGATCGAAGGCCGCAAACCTCGCGGTCCAGTCCGCACCCAGCTCGGCGGCCATCCGGCGGCGGACGAAAGCCGGTCCCATGGCCGGCGCGTTGGTCTGCAGCTCCATGAGCTCGGCGGCGAACTCGGGCGGCAGCAGGTCGGGGACGGTGGCGAACATCTGAGCCACCTTCATCAGCGGTCCCTTAAGGCGGCCGAGCGCCTCCTTGAGCGCCCGGGCGTTGCGCGCGTCCGCGTCGCCGGCCCCGAAGAGGGCGTTGGCCCCAAAGCTCGCGGCCGCGCCGGAAAGGCCCGCGCCCACCCTGGCGAAGCGGGCCACCCGGCCGCTCAAGCGATCGCGCTCCGCATCCTTGGCGCCGTCACGATCCATGGGATGGTCCGGATAGTCCTTCGTGCAAGGCGCGGGTCTCGGCGCGCAGGCGGATGGCGAGAACCGCCGCGTTGGCCAGGGAGAAGGCGGCGGCGTAGAGCCCAAGGCCGAAGGTCAGGGGGAACACCGCGATCTCGCCGGCCACCACCATATAGTTGGGGTGGGGCAGAAATCGATACGGGCCGCGCCGAACCAGCGGCGCCCCAGGCAGGACGATGATCCGGGTGGTCCAGCGCTCCCCCAGGCTGGCGATCATCCAGACACGTAAGGCTTGCAGGATTATGAACGCCGCCAGCCACGGCCATTCGACAAGCCTGTTCCCGGCCAGGATCCATAGGCCGCCAAGCCACGCGCCGTGCAGAAGAACCAGCAGAGGATAGTGATCGGCTCCCACTTCGCGCCCGCCCCTGGCCAGCAGCCGGCGGGTGTTGCGCCCCGCCAGGGCGAGTTCACCCAGGCGCTGCAGGGTGACGAAGGCGAGAACGAGGAACGAAGCGATCACGCCGCGAGGGACACGCAACTGGCGGTGAAGCCGGGGCCCAGCGCGCTCATCATCAGGCGCGGTTTTGCGGGATCGGCCAGCACCCGCTCGAGGACGAAGAGGGCAGTGGGGGCGGACATGTTGCCATGGTCGGCGAGCACCTCGCGTTCCCTATCGAGCGCCCCCTGGCCGAGACCCAAGGAGACCTCCAGAGCCTCGATCACCTTGGCGCCGCCGGGATGGCAGACGAACCGATCGACCTCCTCAAGGCCAAGGCCCATGCGCGACAGGATGGCCTCCATGGCCCCGCGGAAGTTCGCCGTCGCGAAGGCGGGGATCGAGCGGTCGAAAATCACCCCGAAACCCTCCGGATCGACATTCCAGCCCATGATGTCGATGGTGTCCGGCCAGGTATGCTCGCCAGACGCCTCGATGGTCCGCAAGCCGGAGCCGCCGGTGCTGAGCACGCAGGCCGCCGCCCCATCGCCGAACAGGGCGGTGGCGACCATGTTGGCGGGGGTCAGTTCATCGAGGCGGGCGGCCAGGGTGCAGAGCTCCAGGCAGACGAACAGCACCACCGATCCGGGCGCCGCCTTGGCGAGCCGCGCCGCCACCGAGAGGCCGGTCACCCCGCCGGCGCAGCCCAGGCCGAACACCGGCACACGTGAAACATCGTCGCGGAACGCCATCCGCCCCATGGCCCGCGCCTCGAGGCTGGGGGTGGCGATGCCAGTGGATGAGACGGTGACGATCGTATCGACTTCGCCGGCGGTCAGGCCGGCCCGCGCCAGCGCTTTTCCGGCGGCGGTGACAAAGAGATCGGTCGCGCCGGCCAGATAGGCGGCCGTTCGCTGCGGCCAGCTTCGCGGCTGGAAATACCATTCCATCGGCATGACCGACTGGCGCCGGACAATGCCGGCGTTCTGGAAGATCGGGAAAAGCCGATCGAAGTCGCGGTAGCGATGGGCGAACATCGCCCGCGCCGCTTCGCCGACGGCGCCCTGTTCGAGTTCATGCGGCGGCGAGGCGGTGGCCAGGGAGATCAGGGCGACGGGTGGGGTCAACGGCGCGTTCCTTGGCCTGCAGCGCGATCAAGCGCGCCCTTAGTCCCCGCGAGAGGAAGACTACCCCCTACGCGGGCGGTTCCCAAAGGTTCCCGGTGATTTATTGGCGAACCGGGGCTCGCCCCTGGCCTTGGCGGAAATCTCTTTCAGCTTGACGCCCTGCAGGATCGACAGCGCCGCGCCGGCGGCGCCCTTTTCCGGATCGCCGAACGCTCGGCCGTAGGTGTTCAGCCGCTCTTCGACAGAGCCCAGGAATTCGCCTTCCCAGCTCGACAGATCGACCCCGGCGCGGTCCGCGGCGCGCTTAGCGCGCCTTAAGGCGTTCAGAGCCGAGCGTTTGGCCTGGGCTCGCGGGTCGGGCGCGGTTCGCTTCACAGACCTCCGATGGCCGAGATGTAGAGATCGATCAAGGCTTCTTCCTCCTGCCGCTGGGCCGCGTCCTGTTTGCGCAGGCGCACCACCTTGCGGACGATCTTGACGTCGAACCCCTCGCCCTTGGCCTCGGCGTAGACTTCCTTCAGATCGGCCGACACCGCCGCCTTGTCTTCCTCCAGGCGTTCGATCCTCTCGATCAGGCTCTTCAGCTTGCCCTGGGCGGAGGTGTTGATGGTGTCGAGATGGGGGGCGCCGTCGGCCATGTCAGGGTTTGCTCGCGTTGGAGAGGTTGAGAGCGTGGACCTTAGGGGCGGCGGCGGGCTAAGTCATGGCTCCAGCGGCCTTGTCCACAGAAGACTTGGCGGGACGAGGATACATTCATTTGACACGCCAGACCGTCACCCAGGCCGATGCCGAAGCCGCCGTCCGCACCCTCATCCAGTGGGCCGGCGACGATCCCGACCGGGAGGGCTTGGTCGAGACCCCCGCCCGTGTCGCCCGTTCCTATCGCGAACTCTTCGCCGGCTATGACGCCAATCCCCTCGATTACATGCAGCGGACCTTCGAGGAGGTCGGCGGCTATGACGAACTGGTGGTGCTGCGCGACATCCCCGTGGTCAGCTTCTGCGAACACCACATGCTCCCGGTGCTGGGCCACGCCCACGTCGGCTATCTGCCCACCAATCGGGTGGTCGGCATTTCCAAGCTTGCCCGCGTGGTCCATGGCTTTTCCCGCCGCCTGCAGATCCAGGAAAAGCTCACCGCCGACATCGCCGGGGCTATCGACAAGGTGCTGAAACCCAAGGGCGTTGGCGTGGTGATCGAGGCCGAACACAGCTGCATGACCCTGCGCGGAGTCAATACGCCGGGCGCCAGCCTGACCACCAGCCATCTGACCGGCGTCATCCGCGACGACGCGCGGACGCGTGGAGAATTTCTGAGACTCGCGCGGGGAGGCTAGACGACCCGTCGCGGCCCCGCGGTCAGCCCTGGCGGGCCTTGTAGCGCGGGTTGGTCTTGTTGATCACATAAAGCCGACCCTTGCGCCGCACCAGCTTGCAGTCGCGATGGCGCGTCTTGAGCGTCTTCAGCGAACTTCTGACTTTCATGGCGGGCGGCTTCTTAAGGATCGTCGAGGATAGGGAGGGCGGTCCTATAGAGAGCGGGGAAGCTCAAGTCAAACCCCCGCGACGCCCGATCCGGGCTCCGATCACATCGATCAGCTTTGGCGGCCGTAGTCGTAGGCGCCGCCTGGCGGATCGTAGCGGGTCAACACCACGCCAAGGACGCGGCAGCCAGCCATCTCCAGTCGGCGGCGCGCGGCGCGAACCTGGGAGCGGGCCGTCCGGCCGGCCTCGACGATCAGCACGCTCGCCGCCGCCGCCGCCCCGATCGCCGGCGCATCGGCCAGGGCCATGATCGGCGGTCCGTCGCAGATCACGATGTCGAAGGCCGCCGCCGCTTCGGCGATTACCGCCGCGAATCGGCTTCCGGCCAGGAGCTCGGCGGGATTGGCCGGTATGGGGCCGGAGGTCAGGAGGAAAAGATTGGTCTCCGCTCCCGCTTTAGCCGCGTCCCTGAGACGCGCACCGCCGATGAGAAGGGTGCTCAAGCCGACGCGATTGTCGGCCCCCGTCATGGTGTGCAACGAGGGCGCGCGCAGGTCGGCGTCGATCAGAAGCACGCGGAACCCCAGCCGGGCTTGAATTCGCGCGACCGCCAGGGCGGTGGTGGATTTGCCGCCCCCCGGTTGGGCGCTGGTGATCGACAGACTGGCGGGAAAGCCGCCTGGCGAGGCGAGGCGCAGCGTTGAACCCAGGGACTGATAGGCCTCCGCCAATGGGGAGCGCGCGTCCGCCAGGGAGTTGCCGGCCGCCATCCCTTTCTGCAGGAGCGGGATAGTCCCAAGGAGTGGTAGGGCGAGATCGCCTTCCACGTCCGCCGTCGTTCTCACCGCCTGATCGAGCCCCTCGCGACCGACCGCCAGCGCCGCCCCGGCCACGGCGCCCGCCAGACCGCCGAGGATAAGATTCAGCAGCGGCTTGGGCCAGGAGGGCCGTTTCGGCGCCCGTGCGCGATCGACCACGGTGACGTTGCTGGACGCCACGCCGCCGGCCACCGCCACTTCCTTGTAGCGCTGCAGCAGGCCATCGTAAAAGGCGCGGTTCGTGTCCACTTCCCGCCGCAGGATGGTGTAGCGGATGGAACGGGCGCGCAGATCCAGGACGGCCGCTTTCAGGCTATCGACCTGGACGGCCAGGGCGCGCTCGTCTCCCAAGTCCGCGGCGTATCGCGCGTGCAAGGACTGGCGGACGGCGTCGGTTTGAAGTCCGATCTGGCGGTCGGTTTCATCCAGTCGCGCCTTGAGTGCGACCACATCCGGATAGGCCGGTTTGAACAGGCTCAGCTTGTCCTGGTATTCGGCGGCGAGTTTGGCGCGTTCCTGGGAAAGCTGTTGCACCGTCGGGTTTTGCAAGGCGTCGGGGACAGCGAGACCGCTCGCGTCCCGCGCCTGTCGCCAGCGC
>JALYTR010000177.1 GCA_030854165.1 Pseudomonadota bacterium
GCGCCAGGGTAGGGCCCGCCAGCGCCGGGGCCGACCCGGGTCCGGCCGCCTATGGCCGAGGCGGCCCGCCCACGGTGACCGATGCGAACCTGGTTCTAGGTCGCCTCGACCCCGCCTTCTTCCCCGCGGTGTTCGGAATCAACGCAGACGCGCCACTCGACGTGGCCGCGGCCCACGCGGGGCTGACCGACCTCGCCGGCGCCATGGGCCTTGCCGATGCGAGAGCGGCCGCCGAGGGCTTCCTCGAGGTCGCTGTTGAGCAGACCGCCGCCGCCATCCGCCGCGTTTCCACCGAGCGCGGGTTCGACCCGCGCGCCCACGCCCTCATCGCCTTCGGCGGCGCGGCCGGCCAGGTCGCCTGTCAGGTCGCCGAGGCTCTCGGAATCGATGAAATTCTCTGCCCGCGCCGCGCCAGCCTCTTGTCGGCGTGGGGCATCGGGCACGCCCGGATGCGCGCCTCCCGGCAGGCCGGATTGGAGCGGATACTCGATCCCGGTGGCCTCGCCTCGGCCGATGAATTGGGGCGAACCTTGACCGCCCAGGCGCGGGCCGATCTGCGCGATCAGGGCGCGAGCGCCGGCGCGGTCACGCTTACCTTGCGGATTCGCTATGAGGAGTCGGACTCAGCCCTGGCGGTGGAACCGGGAACCCTCGCCGAAGTCGCCACAGCCTTCGAGGCGGCCCATCGCCGGCTGTTCGGCTTCGTCGAAGCGGGCCGCGCCATGATCGTCGCCAGCGTGGAGGCCGAGGCGCTTGAGGCCCAGTCGGCCGTTCCAATCGAGTCGCTCCCTATTTCCGCGGATCCGCCCGCAGCTCCGACGCGGTTCATTGGCGGAGCCTTCGTCCACGCCGACACCCTTGCCGGGCCCGTCGATGGCCCCCGCCTCATCGTGCGCGACGACACCCAGATCTGGCTCGCCGCCGACTGGCGCGCCGCTCCGGAGGGGGATGGCCTTATTCGCCTGCGCCGAATGGCCGCGCCCATCGACCGCTCGGTGACGACGAGGGATTCCGATCCGATCACCCTGGAACTCTTCAACCGCCGGTTCATGGGCGTCGCCGAAGCCATGGGCGCGGCGCTGGAACGCACGGCGCGCTCTGTCAACATCAAGGAGCGGTTGGATTTCTCCTGCGCCCTGTTCGACGCCCAGGGGGGTCTGGTCGCCAACGCGCCGCACATGCCGGTGCATCTGGGCTCCATGGGCGCCAGCGTACGCGCCGTTTGCGCCAGACATCCCCGCTTGCGGCAGGGAGACGCGTTCGCACTCAACAATCCCTACGCCGGGGGCACCCATTTGCCGGACATCACGGTGGTGATGCCGGTGTTCGCGTTCGACGGCGATTCGGCGCCAGCCTTCTTTGTCGCGGCCCGCGGCCACCATGCCGACGTGGGCGGAATCCAGCCGGGCTCCATGCCCCCCTTCTCACGCGAAATCAGCGACGAGGGCGTTCTGCTGGACGCCCTGCCGGTCATGCGAGACGGCCGGTTTCTCCAGGAAGACGTCGTGGCCGTCCTGGCCGCTGGCCCATGGCCAGCGCGCGCGCCGGCCCGCAACATCGGCGACCTCAAGGCGCAGATCGCCGCCTGTCAGGCCGGCGCGGCGGCGGTGCTCGCCATGATCGACGCCCACGGCGGCGAACAGGTGGCGCGGTGCATGAGTCTGGTCCAGGCCAACGCCGAGGCCTGCGTTCGGCGCGCCGTGGGACGGCTCACCGACGGCGCGGCGCGCGTTCCCATGGACGGCGGCGGCGAGATCGTGGTCGAAATCGCCGTGAACACCGAGCGGGGCGAAGCCGTCCTCGATTTCCGACGGTCCAGCGACCAGCTTGCCTCGAACTTCAACGCCCCGGCTTCGATCGTCGATGCCGCCTCGCTCTATGTTTTTCGCACCTTGATCGACGACGACATCCCCTTGAACGCCGGCTGCCTGACGCCGCTGGCGGTCGTCACGCGGCCGGGCTCGATGCTCGATCCGGCCCCGCCCGCTGCGGTCGTGGCCGGCAATGTCGAGACCAGCCAGCATTTGGTCGACGCCCTCTATTCCGCGCTGGGCGTCATGGCCAACGCCCAGGGCACGATGAACAATTTTACCTTCGGCGACGAAGCGCACCAGTATTACGAGACGATCTGCGGCGGCGCCGGAGCGACCGCCCGCGCGGCGGGCGCCAGCGCGGTGCACACCCACATGACCAATTCGCGCCTCACCGATCCCGAGATACTGGAGCGCCGTTTCCCGGTGCGCTTGGAGGCGTTCGCGGTGCGCAACGGTTCGGGCGGCAAGGGGGTTCACCCTGGCGGAAACGGCGCGGTGCGCCGTCTCAGGTTTCTGGCCCCCATGGCGGCCGCCCTCCTCTCCACACGGCGCGAGCACGCGCCCCAAGGCGTCGCGGGAGGCGCCCCGGGACGGCCAGGAACACAACGCTTGCTCCGCGCCGACGGAACGGTAAAGGAACTCCCGGGCTGTTTTTCGCTTAAGGTCCAGCCCGGCGACGCCATCGAGATCGAAACCCCGGGAGGCGGTGGTTTCGGCCTTCCCGGCGCCGCCGCATCCGCAGCAACAAGGAACCAGCCATGACGGCGGCCGCCCTTTCCCTCGCCCTCGCCCTCATGTCGTCGCAGGCGGCGTTCCCCCCGGCCGGCGGCGGCGAGCCCCTGCCGCCGGGCGCGCCCACCGACCCCTACCAGCTCACCGCCTGGTGCTATGGCGCCATGGGCGAATATCTCGACATCTACGAGCGGGTGATACCCGACCTGAGGGCGATCGATAAGCAGTTCGGCTCCTCGGTCGCGAACGAAAAGGAGCCCTATTCGGCCGACATGGCGGCGGCGCGCGTCGAGCTGAAGGTGCTGGCCGGCGCGGTTGAGGCGGCGGAGAAGGCGAGCCCCAGCGCCATCGCTCCCCAAGGCGCCATAGCCATCAAACTCGGCCGTTCCATCTGGGCGCCGGCGGAGTTGAAAACCCGGCGCGAACTGGCTCGCGCGTGGCTCTCTTGGGCCATGCCAGACCGCTGCGATTCCACCGCTCGCGCCTTGGCGAGCAACTCAGCCCTGCTCGGCAAGGCTTTGAATTACAATAATTCTTCCCAACCCGAAGCGCCGCCGCCTCCCGCTGCCGATGCGGCGTCGGCGCCCGAGGCCACCCCTGCTCCGCCTGATGCCCCCGATCCCAATGGGCCGCTGCCGGATTCGGCCACGCCCCACTAAGTGCGCTCATCGCGTCAACCGACGCTCAGGACAATTCCGGCGAACCCCCTTTGAGCGGATCGAGGAGGCGATGGGCGTGGATGATGAAATAGCGCATGTGGGCGTTGTCCACGGTGGCCTGGGCGCGGGCCTGCCAGGCCTTGTGGGCCTCGTGGTAGCTGGGAAAGGCACCCACGAAATCAATCTTCGAGAGGTCGCGGAAATTCACATCGGCGAGATCTTCGAGTTCGCCGCCGATGACCAGATGCAGAAGTTGGCGATGCGGCACGGCCTCCTCACTTTCCGGCGATGGCCAGGGCGTCAACCAGGATCGAGGGAGCGTTGGCCGAGCCGCGGATCTCCAGATCGGACCCCGGGATCAGGCGCGCGTAGATGTCGATGAGGTTTCCCGCCACGGTGATCTCGGTGACCGGATAGGCGATCTCGCCGTTCTCGAACCAGTGCCCGGAGCAGCCCACCGACCAGTCGCCGGTGTTGGCGTTCAGCGACGGGCCGAACATGGAGGTCACCAGAACGCCGCGCCGGGCGTCGCGCATGAGCGCGGCCTGGCCGCGGACGCCTGGTCGGAGGGTCAGGTTGGAGGGACCCACGCCGGGCGGCCCAGCGAGACCGCGCGAGGCATGCCCGGTAGTCTCCAAACCCAGTTGGCGCGCCGAACTGGCGTTGAGCAGCCAGGTGGTGAGGACGCCGTCGTCAACGATGTCCATCGCCAGGTTCGCCACGCCTTCGTCGTCGAAAGGCGATGAGCCCAGGCCCCGCGCGCGATGGGGATCGTCGGTCAAGGTGACACCCTTGGCGAAGAGGGACGCACCCAGGCGGTCCTTCAGGAATGACACGCCCCTGGCCACCGACGGGCCCGAAATGGCGCCGATCAGCGGTCCCAGCAAGGACGCGGCCAGGCGGTTTTCGAAAATCACCGGCGCGGTGGTCGAAGCGATCTTGCGGGGTTTTAGACTGGCCACGGCCCGGCGACCGGCTTCCGCGCCGATCGTCTCTGGACCGGGCAGATCCTCGGCCCAGCGCGCCGCCCGGCCTTCCCCACCCTGCTCCATGCCCGCGCCTTCGCCGGCGATGGCCTGGACGGAAAGCGAGAAGCCTGTGGCGCGATGTTGGCCGGCAAACCCGCCGCTGGTGGCCAGCCGCCAGGACGAAGACGACCAGCCCGCCGATCCGCCCTCGGAATTGGTCACGCCGGCCACCGCGCGCGCCGCGTCTTCGGCGACGCGGGCCCGGCTCTCGAGGTTCTCGGCCGACCATTGCGTCGAATCGTAGAGATCCAGATTCCCATGGCCGCCGTGGGCCAAACGCTCGGCGGGCGCGAGGCCGGCGAAGGGGTCTTCCGCCGCCAGGCGGGCCATGGCGACCACCCGCTCGATCAGTTTGGCGCGCCCCTCGCCCGAGATGTCCGAGCCGGACACACTCGCCTGCCTTTGGCCGACGAAGGCGCGCAGACCCAGGTCGCGGGATTCTTCGCGCTCCACTTCTTCGAGGGCACCCAGGCGCACGGTAACCGACAGGGAGGCCTGCTGCGCAAATACAGCCTCGGCGGCTTCGGCGCCGGCCGCCAGCGCGGCGGCGACGACCTCGTGCAGCATGTTCTCATCCATGCCGGCGGTATGGCCGCTGGCGCGACGCGCGGCAAGGACCGGCCGCGTCGGACAAACGCCCGCCGCGAGCAGGATGGCCAGAGGCGGGATCGCCTCTGGGCTGAATCCTGCTCGCATGTTTCGTGCAGCGCTTGATTCAGAGGTTTCGAAGAAACCTCATCAAGCTCTAAGCGATGATGTCGGGGGTCAGGCGGTTGTCGAGTTTAGCAATCTGGTCGCGCAGGATGAGTTTCTTCTTTTTCAGCCGGGCGATCTGCAGCTGGTCGGGCTGGGTGCCTGATTCCAGGGCGGCGACGGCGGCGTCCAGATCGTGGTGCGCCTGGCGAAGCTGGGCCAGGCCCAGATGGATCGCCTGTTTGGTCTCGCTGTCGATCTCGTCGTCTTGCATGGGCCATTCATCCGCGCGGTGGGCCGGCATATCAAGGTGTAGCAGACCAGTCGCGCGCTTCAAGCGCCCTTGGCCGAAGCGGCCTGGATCAGGCCCAGCAAGCCCTCCCGCGAGGCCGGCAATCCCCATTCGCTCGCCAGATCGCGGAACGCGGCGAGGCCATCGGCTTCCGCGCCGGCCGGATCGGGCGTCAAGGCGCCCAGAGCCGCCAGCAAGACCCGCTCGGCGGCCAGTTCGGCGGTCGCGACCCTCTCGCGCAGGGCGGCGCGCGCGGCGTCCGGAATCGGGGGGAACGGGGG
>JALYTR010000178.1 GCA_030854165.1 Pseudomonadota bacterium
CGCGGCGATAACCGCCCATGCGCGCCAATTCTGGGCGGACCCGGATCGTCATCGGCTGTGGCGTCAGCGGATCGACGCGGCGCGGCGCGAGATCGTCAGGGGCGCGCTGGGCTCGGCCATTTCCACCGCCGCGGCCAATCGCCTGGCCGACCGCTTCAGTGCCTATCGGGAGGAGAATTTGCGCCTCTTCGAAGGCGCCCACGAGACTCTCGACGCCCTCAAGGCGGCGGGCGTCCGCTTGGCCCTGGTGACCAACGGGGCGGTAAAAAGCCAGCGGCCCAAGGTCGATCGTTTCGATCTCGCCCGCCGGTTCGACCACATCCAGATCGAGGGCGAGCACGGCTTCGGCAAGCCCGAGGAACGCGCCTATCTCCACGCCATGCAGACTCTCAGCGTGGAGGCCCGCGACACCTGGATGGTCGGCGACCATCTGGAATGGGAGGTGGCCGCCCCCCAGCGCCTGGGTATTTTCGCCATCTGGCATGACGCCCTGGGCGAGGGCCTGCCGGCCGGCTCGAACGTGACTCCCGACCGCATCATACGATCTCTGGCCGAACTGCTCGAGTAAGAACGCATCAGCTGCGCACCTTGATCACCCGCCGCTCGGCCAGTCGGGTGCCTTCCCGCTCCCAGCGCCCCGCGCACGCCAGGGCATGGATGCGCCGCGCCAGGAGGGTCGGGGCGTCGGCTTCGACGCTGCGCTCGAAGCCGTGGCCCTCGCGGGCGAAGGCGCGCTGGGCCGATTCCAGCACCAGACGGTCCTGCTCGAAGATGGGCTGGACCTCGTCGGTCCAGGTCACCGCCGGCGCCGTCCCCGCCTCGGCCGGACCGGTGGAGGCCATCCACTCCTGCCGGCAGGTCGCCGCGCCGGTAGGGACCAGGTGAATGACGATCCGCATCGGCCCTTGCGGGCCGACGTTGAAGGCGACGGTCACCCGGTTCGGAAGTTCGAAGGCGAGGACGACCAGAGCGGTGTCCGGGATGGGATCGGCGGCGTCACCGGTCGGCGGGGCGAAAACGGTGAGCCCGCGCCCGGTGCGCCGCATCTCGACGGCCTGCTCTTGAAACCCCATGGCCTGGTTGGCGAAGAACTGGCCATGCGTGAAGGCATGGGCGAACACCGGATGGCACCAGTCGAGATTGTTCTCGATCGCCGCCAGGGCCGCGCACTCCAGCGCCAATGAGCCTTGAACCCAATTGAACCGGCTGAACTCGCCGATCGGCGTCGGCCCTCCGACCGGCGGGCCCTCGCCCATCCAGGTCCAGACGTAGCCGTCCGTCTCGGCGCAGGCGAAGGCGCGCACCGCGACGCCCTTGGCGACCTTCTGGCCGTCGATCAGGGAGGGGATGTGCACGCACCGCCCGTCGCCGCCGTAGCGCCAGCCGTGATAGCGGCAGGCGAGGGCGCCATCCGTCACCTCGCCCAGGTGAAGTTCCGCGCCGCGGTGGACGCAACGGTCGTGGACGGCGCGCGGACGGCCCTCGGCGTCCCGGAACAGGGCCAGTCGCCAATCGAGAACCTCGACCGCGACGGGCTTTTCCGCCAGTCGCTTGGAGGCGAGGGCCGCGTACCAGAAGTCGCGCGGAAAGTCGCCCTGCGCGGTCGTGACCGGTTCGGTCTCGATATCGGCGCCCCTCATGCCTCCACCCCGCCGGGCTGGGACGCGGCCGGCGCGAGAGCGGCCTTGAGCGCCTCCGCCTCCGCCGCCCGGCGCGTCGCCCCCCTCTTCTTCTGCCGTCGGACATACCAGACCGTCCACAGGCCAAGCGCGCCCATCGTTCCGTAGCTGAGGACCGGGCTCACCAGGAGATAGTCGCGGATCGATATGGCGAACACCAAGGCGCTGGCCAGCGCCGTTTCGGCGATCAAGCCGAAGCCCCAGACCAGGGTCATCACCGTCATCGAGCGCCGGAAGTATTTGTTGTCGCGCAGGGCTTCGAACTCGCCCAGCTCCGACGAGGATTTGCGCTTCATGCTGGCGCGGGCAAGCTGATAGATCAGCGGCTTGCCGATCGCCGCCGAGCCGAGAAAGACAAGGCCGATCAGGCCGGTGACCAGGTTTTCCCGCAGTTGCAGAAAGCGCGCGCCGCCGCCGCCGATGAAGGCCAGCAGGGAAAGGGCGATGCCCGCCAGGACGAGCAGCGACAGCGCATCGACTCGCCGCCGGCGCGCGAACTCGAATAGGCTCCAGGCGATCGGCGGCGCCGAGGAGGCCAGAAGGGCGCGGACATCGCCCAGGCCGTGCCTGGCGACGTCGTAGATCGCAAAGGGCAGGACGAAATTGACCAGGCCCTCGATGGCGATTCCGGCCCCGCGTTCGCGGATGAAGAGCGCGGCCTTGCGAAGGTTCTCGTTCATTGTGTCGCTCCTAGCTGGCCAAAAACGCGTCCAGGTCGGCCGCGAAGACCGCCGGCTGGTCGAACATGATGAAGTGAAGCGAACCGTCGACGCGCTTCATCGTCTTGCGCGGCAATGCGGCGAAGGCGGCGCCGTAGGTGGCGTCCGTGGCGCCGGCCGGAACGCCCAAGGCCACATAGTCGGGAAAGAGGACGGTGATGGGCGCCCCGATGGCCGCCAGGCCGGGGCGCAGATCGAGTTCGAGATCGTCGGCCAGGGCGTTCTGCACGACGGCGTGATCGCTCGCCTTGCTCCAGGCCGCAACCCGGGCGCGGTCCGCCGGGCTGGTGACCATGTAGTCGATCATCTTGGTCATCGCGGCGTCTGACCGGGGGGCGGCGGTGCGCAGGCGCTCGGCCATCGGCCTCGCCTGTTCGGGGGTCGTCGCCGGGTCCATCATCACCTGGGCGAAGAACGGGACCGCGTCGACGATGAGCACTTTCTTCAGGTCGGCGGGATGGTGCTCGGCCAGCCAAAGGGCGATCGTGCCGCCCATTGAATGGCCGATGACGGTGGCAGGGCTGAGCTTCTGGTCCAGGATATAGGCGTCGATGGCCTCGGCGGTGGGAATCAGCACCGGTCCGGCGGCGTTGGCGCGGGCCGGTTCACCGGCGAACCCGGCCACCTGGACCAGATGCAGCCGATAACGATCTCGCAACCGCTCGGCCGTGGCGCGCCAGGTGTCGCGCGAGGAGGCGAGACCGGGAATAAAAATCAGATCGGGACCGGCTCCCACCACTTCGACGCTGATGCGGTCACGGACGATAAGTTGGCTGTCCGCGAACAGCCGGTTGGAGCCATCGGGCGACGTGGCGCCGACCGCGATGGCGGGCGCCGGCTTGGCATGGGCGACGAGAGCCGGCAACGCGACGCAGAGGGCGCCGGCCAGGGCCAGAGCGAGGTGAAGAGACATGACGGGCGACTCCATTGTTGATGAGAAGGGGTTTTGGGGGGCGACGGCTCAGGCCGATTCGGCGACCAGTTTTCCGATGGCGTCGAGGTAGGCGACGAAGGCGTCGCGCCCCGGCTCGGTCAGGCGGACGTGGGTGAGGGGCTTGCGGCCGGAAAAGCTCTTGTCGATGGCCACGTAGCCGGCGTCTTCCAGTTTGCGCAGATGGACCGAGAGGTTGCCGTCGGTGGCGTTCAGCCGCGCCTTGATCTCATTGAAATCCGCGCCCTCGCGTCCGGCGAGATAGGCCATGACCCCCAGGCGAAGCCGCCCGTGGATAATCTCGTCGATTCCCTCGATGGTGAAATCGTCCATGGCCGCGAGCCTTCACACAGCCTTGGCGGCCTGGCGCATCAAGGCCACGCCCGGGACGACGGCCAGGAGGAACAGGGCGGCGGCGTAAAAAAGGGAGAGAGCCGGCGACGTGCAGAAGGCCGCCATGACGATCGCCGCCGCGTAAGACCCCGCGGCGGTGAGCCAGATCCATCGCTCGCGGGAGGCGGCGGCCACCACCGTCCAGCCGAGACCGTAGAGCGCCATCACCGCCGAGGGCAGCAAAAGGAAGGGCAGCGGGCTCTGGCTGCGCCAGGCGGCGAGGTAGGCGGAGGCGGCGAGGGTGAAGATCGTCCAGCCGACGCCCATCCAGGCCAGGCCGACGGCGCGGTTGGCCGGGTTGGCGCTGTCAGCCTTGGCGGTGCGCCTACGGATGATCCGCAGCGCGACCAGGAACACCACCGTCGCGCCGCCCCACAAAAAGGACAAGGCCCACGGCGAGGCGGTGATGTGGCCGGTCTGGATCGCCCAGTCCAAAACGCTGGCCGCCGCGAAGATGGCCCCGGCCGCAACGAGGATCGAACCGCCGCGCCAGGGTGCCGCGCGGCCTTCCAGCGCCAGGGCCTTAAGAAAGCCGATGTCGGCCTGGAGGGTGTCGATCGGGTCGTTCATGGAGGATATCTCCCGTTGATGAGGCTTCATAACACCATGCACTTTGCATTGTAAAGTACTTTCTTTGCATTTCACCTCCACGAAAACGACCCTGTCGCGCCGCCGCGGGCCCGGCGGCGCTCCGGGCCGCTGTTGGTGACGACGCGGCGTCTTGATATGGCTTTGCCGGGCGGGGCCGGCTGGAGAGGTGCGATGGCAAGCTTGGATGACGAACTTCTCGACCTCATCGCGGCCGAATCCCTGGTCGATCGCGCCCGTCTGACCCGTCAGGCGACCCTGGCCGACATCGGCCTGGATTCGGTGGATGTGATCAGCATCGTCTTCGCGGTGGAAGAAAAGTATGGGGTGGAGATCGCCGACAACGCCTTCGCCGAAATCACCGACCTAGGAGGTTTCCTCGACATTCTGAAAGGGTTGATCGAAAAGAAGGGCCCTTGAGCGTGGCGCCGAGCCGGATCGTGGTCACCGGCCTTGGCGCGATCTGCGCCCTCGGCCTGACGGCGGGCGATACCTGGACGGCGGCGTGCGAGGGGCGCGGCGCCATCGCTTTCCACCCCTTCGATCCAGGCCCCAACGGGCCGCCGGGCCACCCCTTCCCCGCCGCCCTGGTGGCCGGCGATGTGGTCGGCGCGGTGGAGGCGGCGCTCGGCCGACGGGTCGGCGCCTCCCTCGATCCCTTCGCCCTCATCGCCCTCAAGGCGGCTCACGAAGCCCTGAACCAGGCCGGGCTCATCGGCGCGGCGGCGCTGGAGCGGCGCGCGGCGGTGGTGTTCGGCCATGGCTTCGGCGGCGTCCACACCCTGGAGGCGTCCTACGAGCGCTTCTTCGGCCAGAAGGCGGCGCGGATGCACCCCCTGAGCGTCCCCAAAGTGATGGTGAGCGCGCCGGTCAGCGCCATCGCCATGGAGTTCGGTATCAAGGGACCGGTGTTCGCCGTCTCCAGCGCCTGCGCCTCGTCCGGCCACGCCATCGCCCAGGGGGCCGGCCTGATCATCGCCGGCCGCGCCGACATCGCCCTGGTGGGCGGCAGCGAAGCCATCGCCACGCCCGGCTCCCTGCGTGGCTGGGAGGGCCTGCAGGCCATGACCGCCACCGCCTGCCGGCCGTTCTCCGCCGGCCGCGACGGCATGGCCATCGGCGAGGGCGGCGCCGCCCTGGTTCTGGAGGGCCTGGATCACGCTCAGGCG
>JALYTR010000179.1 GCA_030854165.1 Pseudomonadota bacterium
GTGTCGGCGGGGGGCCGGTGCGCGTCGGCCACGGCCGCAACGATGGGCGCCGGCGTGTCGGCGGCCCAGGCGGCGCTTAACCCGGCTGGGCCGGCCAAGATGGCCGCCAAGACAGGCGCGGCGATGATCGAATGACGCATGTCAGCCTCCCGTTTTTTTCCCGGCGGAACCTTCGCCGCAACACCGCCGCGCCGTCAAGAGTCGATCCGGAAGAAGGGCGTCGCATCGCCTGCCCAACGCCCGTGCGCCATTTTGCGCTTGGCCCTCCATGATTTAACGTCGCCCTCGCGAACCGAAATTCGAATAAAGGCGAGTCCTCATGTCTCCCCTGCCGCGGCTCTTCGCCGCGCCCGCCGCCCTCCTCATCGGCCTTCTCACCCTCGCCGCGGCGCCGGCGCCGAGCCCGGCGATCGATCGCGCCGGCATGGACGCGGCCGTCGCGCCCGGCGACGACTTCTTCGCCTACGCCAACGGATCCTGGGTCAAGACGACCGAGATTCCGGCCGACCGCGCCCGCTGGGGCGTCGGCGCCATCATGGCCGACCTCACCGACCGGCGAACCGCCGACCTGATCCGCGAGACGGCGGCATCCAGGCCGCCGGCCGCCTCGCAGGCGCGCAAGATCGCCGACTATTACGATGCCTACATGGACGAGGGGGCCATCGAAGCGGCCGGGGGCGCCCCTCTCGCGCCGGCGCTGGCCCGCATCGCCGGCATCGCGGACAAAACGGCCCTGGCGGCGGCGCTGGGCGGCGAACTGCGGGCCGACGTGGACATTCTCAACGCCACCAACCTGCACACCGATCGCTTGCTGGGCCTATGGGTGGCGCAGGATCTGGACGACCCTTCCAGGTACGCGCCCTTTCTCGTCCAGGGGGGCCTGGGCATGCCCGATCGTGACTACTACCTCGATCCTTCGTCCCGCATGCAGGTGATTCGAACCAGCTACCAAGCCCACATCGCCAAGGTGCTGACGCTGGCTGGCGTCCCGGATGCACCAGCCCGGGCGGCCGCCATCTTCGATCTGGAGCGCCGCATCGCCGCGACTCACGTCAGCCGCGCCGACACTGAGGACGTCCGGAAGGGCGACAACCACTGGGCGGCCGCCGATTTCCCCGTTCGCGCCCCCGGCCTCGACTGGAAGGCCTATTTCGCGGCGGCTGGCCTGGGCAAGCAGAACCGTTTCGTCGTCTGGCAGCCCAGCGCCGTCACCGGTATCGCCGCCCTGGTCGGCCAGGCGCCGCTCTCGACATGGAGGGACTATATGATTTTCCATGCCATCGATCGCGCCGCGCCGGTGCTCCCGAAGGCCTTCGTCGATGAGAATTTCGATTTCTACGCGCGGGTGCTGTCGGGCACCCCCGCTCTCAGCCCCCGCTGGCGCCGGGCGGTGGACGCCACCAACGCGGCGCTGGGCGAAGCGGTGGGCAGGCTCTACGTCGAGCGCTATTTCCCGCCGGCGGCCAAAGCCAAGATCGAGGACTTGGCGACCAATCTGATCGCCGCCTTCGGCCGGCGGATTGACGCCCTGACCTGGATGGCGCCGGAAACCAAGGTTCAGGCCAAGGCCAAGCTTGCCGCCTTGAAGGTCGGGGTGGGCTATCCGGACAAATGGCGCGACTACAGCGGTCTGGACGTGATCCGTTACGACGCTCTCGGCAATCTCGAACGAGCCGGCCTCTTTGAATACCACCGCAACCTCGCCAAGCTCGGCGCGCCGGTGGACCGCAGCGAATGGGTGATGACGCCGCAGACCGTCAACGCGGTCAATCTGCCGGCCATGAACGCCCTGAATTTCCCAGCCGCCATCCTGCAATCGCCCGATTTCGACCCGGCCGCGCCGGCGGCGATGAACTACGGGGCGATCGGGGCGACCATCGGCCACGAGATCAGCCACAGCTTCGACGATCAGGGGGCGCTCTTCGACGCCACCGGGCGGCTGCGCGACTGGTGGACGGCCGCCGATTTCGCCCACTTCCAGGCTTCGGCGGCCCAGCTTGCGCGCGAGTTCGACGCCTATCGGCCCTTCCTCGATCTCAGCGTGAACGGACGCCAGACCCTAAGCGAGAACATCGCCGACGTGGCCGGATTGGCGGTGGCCTACGACGCCTACGTCCATTCCCTGAGCGGCCAGCCCGCTCCGGTGGCGGACGGTTTCACCGGCGACCAGCAGTTCTTCCTCGCCTTCGCCCAGAGCTGGCGCTCGAAGTCCCGCGAGGCGGCCCTGCGCCGCCAGGTCCTCACCGACGGCCACGCTCCGGCCCAGTACCGGGCCGATACGGCGCGCAACATCGACACTTGGTACGCGGCCTTCGGCGTCAAGCCGGGCCAGACGCTCTTTCTGGCGCCCGACGATAGGGTTCGGATGTGGTGAGGGGGTTTTGCAGTGGGCTCGATGCCGCGCTACGGCGCTATTGACGAACCCAGGCCACTTCCTGGTCACAGCGCCAATGCGATGATCAGACCCGGGGACGCGGGCGGCTGGGACCGGTGACGTTCGTTGCGGAACGGCGCGGCGGGCGGCGCATTGAGCAATCGCCCTCCACGCGGAGATGTTCATGAACGTCCTATTCGCCGTCACCAGCGCTGACACGCTGGCGCCGGGCCATCCCACCGGCCTTTGGCTGGAGGAGTTCGCGGTTCCCTACATCGCCCTGGCGGAAGTGGGGGTGGACATCACCGTCGCTTCGCCCAAGGGGGGCGCCGCGCCCGTCGACCCCAAGACGGCGCCCGACGACAAGGCGCGGGAAGAATGGGGTCCGGCCATCGCGGCGCTGGCGAACACCGCGCGCCTGGCCGACCTGACGGAAGCAAATTTGGACGCTCTCTATATTCCCGGCGGCCATGGGCCGATGGTGGATTTGCGCCACGACGGCGACCTGGCTCGCCTGATCGGCGCCTTCGACCGGGCCGGCAAGATCGTGGCGGCGATCTGCCACGGGCCGGCCGCCCTGCTGGGGGCGACGAACGCCGAAGGTCAGCCCTTCGTCAAAGGCCGACGTATCACCGGTTTCACCAATGGCGAGGAAACCCTGGCGGGTCTTCAGAAAGTCGTTCCCTTTTGCCTGGAAACCGAGCTGCGCGGGGCGGGCGGCCTCTTCGAACACGCCCTTCTGCCGGCCGCCTGCCACATCGTCACCGACCGCAATCTGATCACCGGCCAGAACCCGGCCTCGAGTCTGGCCATGGCCAAGGCGTTGGTGGATGGCCTCGCCGAGCGGCAGCGGGCGCGGATGGGAGGCGCCGCAGCCTGACCATCGTCGCGGCAAAAAAGCGAGTCACGCTCGGCTATTGACGGGCCTTGTGGTACGCTGGATGCGGCTCAGGAGTTTTCCATGACCCCGCCTCCGCCCCTCGCCGTCCACTATCCCAGCCCCATGGAGCGGTCGGCTGACGGGTGGGTCCATTTCGTCGGCCTGACCGCCGGCGCCCTGGGAGGCCTGACCCTGCTCGGCCTCTCCCTGGGTCTGGGACGTCTGGGCCAGACGGCGGCGATCGGCGTCTACGCCGCCTGCCTGGTGGCGATGTTCCTGTGCTCGGCGGCCTACAATCTGGCCAGCCCAGAGCGGCGGCCGGTGCTGCGCCGCCTGGATCACGCGGCCATATTCCTGATGATCGCCGGCTCCTACACGCCCTTCACCACCCAGCGCCTGCACGGCGCCTGGGCCTGGGGGATGACCGGGGCGGTGTGGGCTTTGGCGCTGGCCGCCGCCGCCGGCAAGCTCTTCGCGCCCGGCCTCGGCAAGGGGTTCTGGGTGGCGCTCTACCTCATCCTGGGCTGGATCGCGGCGGTCGCCATCAAGCCCCTGCTGGCGAGCGTCTCCCTGGCCGCCCTCGCCCTGCTGCTGGCCGGCGGTCTCGTCTATTCCCTGGGCGTGATCGTCTATCTGAACAAATCCCTGCCTTTCCGGCGCGCCATCTGGCATGGTTTCGTGATCGCGGCGGCCACGACGCAGTACTGCGCCGTCCTCACCGGGGTCGTGTTGTCGCCCGCGAACTGAGCGCGGACACTCTATCGTAATTTGGCGGATCCCGCGCCTGACCGCCCAAGTCTCGCCATTGACAATCGCCCCTCGGGGCTGAAAAAATACCCGCGCCGCGCCTTTCGGCCAACCCGCCCCTTCCGCAACGGTAACTTGATGACCTACATCGTCACCGACGCCTGCATCAAGTGCAAATACATGGATTGCGTGGAAGTGTGTCCGGTGGATTGTTTTTATGAGGGCGAGAACTTTCTGGCCATCAGTCCGGACGAATGCATCGACTGCGGCGTGTGCGAACCGGAATGTCCCGTGGACGCCATCAAGCCAGACACCGAGGACGATCCGGACGGAAAATGGCTGCGCATCAACACCGACTATGCGCGCATCTGGCCCAACATCACCGTCAAGGGGACGCCCCCCGCCGACGCCGAACGCTGGGAGCGCGAAACCGACAAGCTGGAGAACCACTTCAGCGAAAAACCCGGCAACGGCTCTTAAAAAGGTCCTTTGCGCGCGGGATCATTCGCCGCACCGCGGCAAGCCTTTAAAACGGCTCGATTTTGTGCTAGGCTACGCCAACGGTGGCGATCGACTTGGTCGCCTTTTTGTGGCCTCTCCAGCCTTGAAGCGGCGAGTTCCGCGGCTTTCGCGGGCGGGGACGCCGTGTAGCCAGGGCGCCGGAGATGAAGGGCCACCCGCCCTTGTCGGCGCGCCGCGGGCCAAGATGGGACTGTAAGAGCATGAGCGTGAAGATCGAATACGAGTTCAAGATCGGCGATCACGTCGTCTATCCGGCTCACGGGGTCGGCGTGGTGGCGGGCGTGGAGACCCAGGAGGTCGCCGGCATGTCGCTCGAGCTTTACATCATCACCTTTGATCATGAGAAAATGACCCTGCGGGTGCCCACGAAAAAAGCCAGGACGGCCGGCCTCCGCGCCCTGGCCGAGGGCAATGTGGTCTCCCAGGCCCTGACCACCCTGAAGGGCCGGGCCCGCGTCAAACGCACCATGTGGAGCCGCCGCGCCCAGGAATACGAAGCCAAGATCAACTCGGGCGACCTGATCTCCATCGCCGAGGTGGTGCGCGACCTGCACCGCTCCGAAAGCCAGCCCGAACAGTCCTATTCCGAGCGCCAGCTCTATGAATCGGCCCTCGACCGCATGGCCCGCGAAGTCGCCGCCATCGAACGCATCGACCGTGACGCCGCCATCGTCCTGCTGCACAAGTCCCTGCAGAAGGCGGCGTAAGCGGGCTCAGTCAGCGATCGGAGTGGCGCCGGTCGGTATAGTTTCACTGTCGGCCGTCGGACCGCGCCGCAACGCTTCGGCGAGCCTGCCGCGATCCAGCGTCCCTTCCCAGCGGGCCACCACCAGGGTGGCGACGCCGTTGCCGATCACGTTGGTGAGGGCGCGGCATTCGCTCATGAACCGGTCCACCCCCAAAATGAGCGCCATGGCGGCTACGGGAATCGTTCCCACCGCGCCCAGGGTC
>JALYTR010000180.1 GCA_030854165.1 Pseudomonadota bacterium
ATTGTTGTTGACACCATCTCTGGAACCTGTTATTCCTGTCGATCATTGTTTCATGGGTTACCACAGAAGAGAATACTGACATGACTTTGGGGTTTTTAATCGCACGCGTCACGAACATAAATTCTGATGGGAGCACTCGGGAAGATCGATACTTTCAGCGGCCAGATGGTGATGTCACGCGCGCTCCATACGACGACGAGCATCAGCCAAATGACAAGCCAATAGAGCCTCCCGATACAATCCCGCGCAAGGATGCAGCCATGACCATGCGGCTTGGCGGGATTCCCCTCGATAAAATTCCGCTATTCGAGCCTTAGTGAATCGATCTATTTTTGCGGCCCACGGAATTTATTTGATCTACCCCGGCCGATGCTTCATCGGCCGCAGGAAGATGCGGCCGATCCGCTCGTCGGAGGCCTGGACGCGGTCGCTGAGATCCTGGGCGGCGGCCTGGACCTCGTCGCCGGTCAGGCCGTCGGAGAACTCCAGGGTGACGCCGATCAGGATGGCCTCGGGGCCCAGGTGCAGGCTCAGCACCTCCTCGACGACTTCCACCCTGGGGTCGGCCTCCAAGACGCGGCGGACCTCGGCGACCACGCGGGGGACGGCCGCCTCGCCGGCCATCAGGCTGCGCACCTCGTTGGCGAGAAAAAGGGCGACGGCGCCTAGCAAGAGGCCGATGGCCACCGAGGCGGCCCCGTCGGCCCAGGCCAGATGAAACACCGCGACGCCGGTGACGCCCAGGGCGGCGAGGCCCAGGCCGACCAGGGCGGCGGCGTCCTCCAGCAGGGTGGCGAACAGGCTGGGATCCTTGCTCAACTGGAGAAAGCGCCACAGCTTGATGCGCCGGCCATGAACGGTGCGGCGAAACTCCCGGTAGCTGACCGTGAAGGACGTGGCTTCGAAGCCGGCCGACAGGGCGAGGACCACATAGTTGATCCACGGCGATGTCATGGCCTCCGGGGCCAGGATGCGGCGGACCCCCTCATAGACAGAGACGGCGCCGCCCAGGGAGAAGATCAGCAGGGCCACCGCGAACGACCAGAAATAGGCCTCCAGCCCATGGCCGAACGGGTGATTTTTATCGGGCGGCCGGGCGGCGCGGCGGATGCCGACCAGGAGGAACATCTGGTCGAGGGTATCGACCAGGGAATGCACCGCCTCGGTGAGCATGGCGCTGGAGCGGGTGAAGGCGAAGGCCGCCAGCTTGATCGCCGTGATGGCCACATTTCCCGCCAGGGCGACAAAGACGACGCGTTTCGATCCTTCGGCCATCCGGCCAGTCTCCTTGAAAGCGCGGCGACCTATATCAGCACATCATGCGCGCCTTCGCCCATCTTCTCGATCGCCTGTCGTTCACCACCTCTCGCAACGCCAAGCTGACCCTGGTCCGCGATTTCCTGCGCGGAGCGCCCGATCCGGAGCGGGGCTGGGCCCTGGCGGCGCTGACCGGGGGTCTGGTGTTCAAGTCGGCCAAGCCGGCCGCTATCCGCGCGGCCATCGAGGCGCGGCTGGACCCGCTGCTGTTCGCCTGGTCTTACGACTATGTGGGCGACCTGGCCGAGACGGTAGCCCTGGCCTGGCCGGCCCGTCCCGGCGCCAATCGCGAGCCCGATCTTTCGGAAGTGGTCGAGGCTCTGGCCGGCGCGGCGCGCGGCGAGGTTCCCGGCCTCATCGAGCGCTGGCTCGACGCCCTGGACGCCGACGGCCGCTGGGCGTTGCTCAAACTGGTGACGGGCGGACTGCGGGTCGGCCTCTCGGCGCGGCTGGCCAAACAGGCGGCGGCCGACGTGGGCGCCGTTCCGGTGGGCGAGGTGGAGGAGCTGTGGCACGCCCTCGCGCCCCCCTATGGCGATCTGTTCGCGTGGCTGGAGGGCAAGAGCGAGCGACCGTCGTCCGACGCGCCCGGCCGCTTCCGGCCGGTGATGCTGGCCCAGGCCATCGACGAGGCGGCCGATTTCGCCAGATTCGATCCGGCTGACTACGCCGCCGAATGGAAGTGGGACGGGATACGCGTGCAGGCGGCCAGCGAGCGCGGCGTGCGCCGGCTCTACAGCCGCACCGGCGACGACATCGCGCCGGCCTTCCCGGACGTCGTGGCCGCCCTCGATTTCGAAGGGGTGATCGACGGCGAGCTTCTGGTCATGCGCGAGGGGGTTGTCGCGACCTTCGGCGATCTGCAGCAGCGCCTCAACCGCAAGAGCGCCGACGCTAAGCTCATCGCCGCCCATCCCGCCGCCATCCGCGCCTACGACCTGCTGCTGGACGGCGAGGACGATCTGCGCGGCCTCCCCTTTCGCGAGCGACGCGCCCGCCTGGAGGTCTTCGTCGCCGCCATCGCCTCGCCGCGCATCGATCTTTCGCCCTTGCAGCCGTTCGAGACCTGGGAAGAGCTGGCCGGCCTGCGCGCGTCTCCGCCGCCCGGCGATCCCACCCGCGCCGAGGGCCTGATGCTCAAACGTTGGGACTCGACCTATCAGGCCGGCCGCCCCAGGGGGCCGTGGTTCAAGTGGAAGCGCGACCCGCATCTCATCGACGCGGTGTTGATGTACGCCCAGCGCGGCCACGGCAAGCGCTCCAGCTTCTATTCCGACTACACCTTCGGCGTCTGGCGCGAGGACGCCGAGGGGCGCCGCGCCCTGACCCCGGTCGGCAAGGCCTATTTCGGCTTCACCGACGAGGAGCTGAAACAGCTCGACGCCTTCGTCCGCGAGAACACCACCGAGCGCTTCGGGCCGGTTCGCTCGGTGCGCGCCGATCACGACTTCGGCCTGGTTCTGGAGGTTGCCTTCGAGGGTCTGCAACGCTCCACCCGCCACAAGAGCGGCCTGGCCATGCGCTTTCCCAGAATCCATCGCATCCGCTGGGACAAGCCGGCGCGCGACGCCGACGAGCTGGCCACGCTGGAGAGGATGCTGGCGGCGCGCAGTTAGGCTCCTTGGAACGCCAATCGCGCTGTCTGGTCAAAACGCGCGTTTGCGAGCATGATCGCGCGAGAGGCGCAAGATGGGCAGCCGCGCCAGGGAGGTGAAACGATGAACGGGGCATGGATGGGCGGCCTGGCCGCGCTGTTTCTGTTGGGCGCCGCGCCGGTGCTGGCCCAGACCCACAGCAATCGATCGGCGACGATGTCAGCTAAGAGTTCAGTCCCGGCTCCGGTCGCCGCGCCGGCCCCTTCCGCCGTCGTTCCGACCACGGACGCTTCGCCCGCGGACCAACCGCCTTCGGATGCATCGTCGGAGGACTCGGCCACCACCGCTTCGGCCCCCACCGCTTCGGCCCCCACCGCTTCGACGTCCACCGACCCGTCGGCGCCTCCGTCCCCGCCCCCGGACCCCTCGACTCCGAATCCCGATCCTCAGGCCCTTTCCTGACCATGAGCGACCGGCTTGGGTGCGATCTGGTCAAATCGCTCGATTGGGGGCATGGTCCGCGCCAGACGCTTGGCGGCGCCGGCTGAGGGGATTTGAAAGATGACACGGGCATGGATGGGCGGCCTGGCCGCGCTTTTGCTCCTGAGCGCCGCGCCGGCGGCGGCCCAGACTCATAGCAAGCCCACCAAGTCAGCCGCGACGGCGGGAGCGTCCGCGCCACCCGTCTCGTCCACGGCTCCGGCCGCCCCACCGACCGCCCCCGTCAGTCGCGCGGAGGCGGCCAAGGCCCGGTATGCCGATTGCATGAGCCGCTACAAGGATCGCAAGGGATGCCGCTACCTAGCCTGGCACAGGCGTTCCTGATCGGGGCCGACCGGCTGCGGTCGCCGGAGCGGAAGGGGCGCCGCCATGCGTGAAGGCGAGGAGAATTTCGCGGCGAGCAACGAGGCCGAAGACCTCGCCCAGGACGTGGCGGCGGCGGCCAACAGCACCCTCGCCGAGGCCATCGCTTTTCAGGAGGCGGCCGGGCAAACCGATCGCCGCCGCCGACGCGGCCAAGCCCGCGGCGCCGCGCCGCCGGAGGCAGAACCTGGAGAGGCGCGGACATTCCTCGCCAAGCAGAGCCGCATGCTCGACATCCAGATGGAGCATCTGCATGAGCAGCGGCTGCTGGTCCTGTCCCACCTGCGGCTGCGCCGGGCCAACGAGGCGTTGCGGGTCACCTTTCAGGCCCTGACCATCGCGATCGGCGTCGCGGCGGTGGCCATCGTCGCCATCCTGGCCATTCAGGCTCACAACGCCCAGGCCCTGATTATCGAGCCCTTCCGCGTCCCGCCGATGCTCGCCCAGCGCGGCGTGGACGGCACGGTCCTGGCCAGCCGGCTGCTCGACAAGCTGCGCGAGATTCAGAACGCCACCGACTCCGCCCGCGCCGCCGGCACCTTCACCAAGGATTTCGGAGACGACATCAAGCTGGAAATTCCGCAGACCGGCGTCTCGATCGGCGAGCTTGAACGCTATCTTCGCCAGTGGCTCGGCCACGACACCCACATCTCGGGCGAGCTGTTCCAGTCGTTCGAGGCGGCCGGCGCCGGAACGCCTCCCAACGCCGGGCCCAGCCGTCTGTCGTTGACCGTGCGGGCCGGCGCCGATCCGGGCGACACCGTCGAAGGCTCACCCATCGATCTGGACGCCATGATCCAGAAATCGGCCGAGGCGCTTTTCCTGCGCACCCAGCCCTATCGCTACACCGTGTATCTGGCCCGCCACGGTCGTCTGGAAGAGGCCGATCGATTGCTGGCGACGCTGGTGGCGACGGGATCGCCGCAAGAGCGAGCCTGGGCTTTCGAGCACTGGGGCGTGGTCTCGGTCCTGCGCGATGGCGATGTCGCCAAGGCCGAGAAGAAGGAACGCGAGGCGTTGCGCCTCGATCCCGATCTGGTCATGGCCCACGACAATCTGGCCGGGGATGAAATCCTGCTCGGCCATGACGGCTCAGCGGAAACCCAGCTTAAGGCGGAGTATAAGGTGTTGAAATCGCACCGCGCCGATCAACTGACGCCGGCGGTGCGCCCGGTGCTGTCGGCCTGGTCGCACGCCCGCCTCGACGAAGGCCTGGGTGATTTTCGCGGCGCGGCGCGGGACATTCACCCGGCCCAGGATCTGGCCGACTATCGGGGCAGCTCGCACGCCGCCTTTCTGAACGAAGCGGCGACTCTGGCGCTTGCCCACGATGTGAGCGCCTCGCGCGCCTTGCTGGCCAGCGCCGATCGACCCACCGACGCTTCTTCCTTCCAGGAGAGTTTCGGCTGGGGTTCAAACCTCCTGCCGGAAATATCGCAAGATGTCGCCCTCGATGACTGGGCGGCCATGATTGACGATCTGAAATCGGCGCGGGCGGGTCCATCGTTCATCCTGGGTCCCACCGCGATGCGCACCTATGTGGAACCCTGGCTCGCCTGGTCCACGGCCATGTCGGGCGACCACGCCGGCGCGGCGGCCTTGATCGCGGCCACCCCCACGGACTGCTATCTCTGCCTGCGCATTCGCGGCAAGCTCGCCGCGGCGGCGGGCGACTGGGCGGGCGCGGCGGGCTGGTT
>JALYTR010000181.1 GCA_030854165.1 Pseudomonadota bacterium
GCCCCCTCCGCCCCGATGCGGATGGTCCCGGCCGACGCCAGCATGAAGTGGGCGGCGCGCAGAAGCTGCGCATCTTCCTGGGTGTTGAGGGCGTCCGGATCGGTGACCGCCCCGTCCAGGCGCGCCTGCACGGCTCGCGCCATGTCCGATTCCCCGGCCTCATAGGCCAGGGCGATCACCCCGGCCAGGTCGCGCAGGGGGCTCTGGTAGCCGTCGAAGTCGCCGCCATCCCTGTATCCCAGGGAGGCGATCGCCTGGCGAAGGGCCGAGCGGGCCCGGGCGTGATCGCCCATCAAAGCCAGGCCCGCGCCGATCTGGGCCTTGGCCAGCGGCGAGACCTCGCTCTTCATCTGAACGTCGTGCCACCAGCGCAGGCGGGGCAGATCCCCGCGCCCGGCCTTGGCCAACACATAAAGCGCATAGGCCGAGGCCCGCGAGCGCAGCCGGACGGTCGCCGCCTTGGCGGCGTCCTTGCCAGCCCAGTCGGCCGGATAGGCCATCCGATAGGCCACCGGGGCGAAGCCCTCGGGCCGGCTGATCTGGCGCATGGCCAGAAGCGCCCGCTCCAGCGCCTCGGCCGGGATCGGCGCGCCGCGCGCCTTGGCCTCAACGAGGAAATCGGTGACATAGGCCCCCAGCCACGGGTCGGCCTCCCCGTCGCCCACCCGCCACAGGCCAAAGGCCCCGTCCAGGCTCTGGCGGTCCAGGAGCTTGCCCACCGCGTCGCCGAGGCCCCGCGCGATCTTCTGATCGCCGGAGACTTCGGTGGCGTAGAGCAGGGGATAGGCGGTCGAGACGAGCTGCTCGGTGCAGCCATAGGGATAGCGCGAAAGGCCCAGCGCCACCGTGGCCGGATCGAAGCCCTTGAACGGCGAATAGCTCACCTGCAGCGTCACATCACCGGCCGCCAGGCCGGCCAGCAGGGCCGGATCGGGGGTGAAGGCTTCGCCGGGCCGCTGAAGCTCGGTGGTCGCCCGCGTCACCGGCCCCCAGCCCAGGCGTGTTTCGATGGGATAGGTCTTGGTGGTGGAAAAGGCCGGGCCGCTGACCGTGAAGCCGACCTGGCCGATCCCCGTGCGGCTGGGGGCGAGGAAGGGTATGTGGGCGGCGATCCGCTGGCCGAGCAGCAGGCGGAACAACTGCCTGAAGTCCGCCACGACGCCCCCCGAGGCGAAGGTGCTGGCCAGATAGTCACCCGGCCGGCCCTCGACATTATGGACCTCCAGCGTCGCCATCGGCCGATCGCCGGGGGCGAGGAAGCGCGGCAGGTTGAGATCGGCGACCACCGCCTCGCGCACGGTGAGGGCCTTGGACGCCGATCCCACCGCGGTGTCGGTCCAGGCCACCGCCATGATCCGCAGCTCGCCGTTGAAGTCGCCCGGCGGCAAGCGCACCGTGGCCCGGCCGCCCGGCCCGGTCTTCACCACCCCCGACCACAGGGCCACCGACTTGATCGGCGTCACTGTCAGGCCCTGGCCGCCCAGTTCGTCGCCGCCGAAATTCACATTGGCCGGGGCGCCCAGATTGGCGTCCATCAGCCGCCCGTAGTCGTCGCGGTAGTCCACGGTGAGCGCCCGCTTGCCGAAATACCACGCCGCCGGATCGGGGCTTTCGAACTTGGTGAGGGCCAGTATGCCCTCGTCCACCGCCGCCACGGTGACATAGGCGCTCTGGCCGGCGCCAAGGCCGCGCACCGTCACCGGCACGTCGACCGGCGCCCGTGAATCGATCCTGGCCGGCGTTCCGAGGTCGATCGTCAGGCGCCGCCTGCCGGCATCGAGGGGCACATAGACCAAGCCCAGCGCCCGGCGGGGCACGGGGGAGGCGACCGGGTCGCGCGGCTGCATGACGGAGACCAGCACATAGGCCCCGCCGCCCCAGGCCGGCGTGGTCTTCAGCCGCACCGTGCCTCCGTTTGCGCCGAGGCTCAGGGTCTTGAAATCGATCAGCCGGTCGGTGGCCACGGCCACCTGAGCCTGGCCCGCATAGGGGCCCTTGATGGCGATCTCCACGGTGTCGCCCTGGGCGTGGGGCCCGGGCCCCGCGCTCACCCGCACGAAGTCGGGCGCCTCGGCGTCCGCGCCGCTTGTTCCCCAGCCGGAGGAGAACCGCCGCACCGCACGCACCCCGCCGGGGCCGGCAAGCTCCAGCCGGTAGTCGCCCCATCCCAGGCGCCAGGTCAGGTGGCCGCCCTGGCCGGCGGCGATGTTCAGAACCCCGTGGGCCGCCACCGTGTCGCGGCTGGTCCGCCGCCACTGCCAGCGGCCGTCCTGCTGGAACCAGTCGTAGTTCCAGTTTTCGCTGATCAGGGTCCAGGCGACGCCCGGCGCGGCGGCGCGGCGCCCGGCGGCGTCCACCGCGACGATGTCCAGGCCCACGGTCGGCGTTCGATCGCCCGAGGCCGGCCCCTGGTCCACCTTGACCCCCAGATAGAGCGGAGCGGGGCGCACCTTCAGGGAAACCTCCTGGCGGACCGGCCGGCCGCCCGGCTCGAACACCGAGGCGGTGATCGCCGCGATCAGCGGATCGGCGCTCTGGCCCGCCTGGGCGGCAGCGAAGGCCACGCTGGCGTGTCCCGCCCCGTCGGTGACGGTCGATCCCAGCTCCACGAATTTCTCGGCGAACGGCGTGGCCTCGTCGCCCCAGCTGTAGCCCGGCCAGGCGGGGAAGGGATTGGGATCGAGGCGCACCCGCGCCTCGCCCTGCGCCTTCAGGCCAGAGCCGGTCGCGCCATAGAGGAAGCGGGCCGTCACATCCACCGCCCGGGTCTGGCCCGCCGTCAGCGGAACGTCCGGCGCGCCGCTTAAGCTCACCGCCAGGCGCTGGGGGGCGAAGTCCTCCACCGCGAACGCGAGGCTTCCGACCGGATCGTCATGGCCGTCGATGTGCAGTTCGGCGCTCCAGTGGCCGCGCGGCGCGCTCTTGGGCAGATCGAGGTCGGCCAGCACCGCACCGCCGCCCGCGTTCGCGAACACAAAGCGCTTGAACTCCACCCCGGAGGGCCGCTTGACCAGGAGATATCCCTTGCGCGCCGGCGCGGCCCGCGAATCCCGGTCGCGCACCAGGGCGGTGAGATGGGCTCGCTCGCCGGGGCGATAGATGCCGCGATCGGCGTAGAGATAGCCGTCGATGTCGCTCTTGGCGCTCCGCCCGCCCGTCAAATCAGGCGCGCCGCCTCCCGCCGAGGCGGAAAGCTCGCGCCCGCCGATCCCCTGCTTGGAAAGATCGGCCGGGGCGCGGTCCAGATCGAGCACCGCCAGGTCGCCGGCCGGCCCATAGGCCATGACCATCTTGGCCGCGCTCGCCCCCTCGCCGGCCAGCAGGGCGTGATCGAAGGCGGCCCGGCCGGCGGAGTCGGTGCGGGCGCTGGCCAGGGTCTCGCCGTCCCTGGCAACCAGGGTGACCGGCAGGTCGGCCAGGGTCTTGGCGGTTTTCAGCGAGCGGGCCACCACGTCCAGGGACGCCGAGCCGCTGTAGGCGATCAGGGCCATGTCGGTGAACATCACCCAGCGCCGCGCCTGGGCCGGCTTGCCTGCGTCGCCGGCCTTGTCGTCCAGGCTCCGCGCCCCCGAGGCGTCGCGGGCCTTGATCGCATAGCCGCCGGGCTTCATGGACTTGAGCACCGCGCCGAGGGGGAAGACGGTGGTCGCCTTGGCGCCCGCCTCGCCGTTCACCGCGACCAGGCCCTTCCAGACAATGGACCCCTCGTCGTCGGGGCTGTCGTCGCCATAGTCGTCCGCGTACTGACCCTCGGCGGTGGGGGCCGGGGCGCTGATCGATTTCCTCACCAGGTTGCGGTCGGCGACCCGCCACACCTCGACGGCTAGGCGGGTGACGTTGATGGTCTCGATGCCGACCCCGTCGGACTCCTCGCGCGGCAGGATCACCCCCTCCCCGGCGAAACCCACGTAAGGGGGCTTGTCGCCGAAGGTGAAATCGATATCGGCGTCGGTGCTCAGCGCCTCGCCGCTTCTGGCCGGCAGACCCTTGAGCAGGGTGATTCGCCGGTCGGTGAACCCCACCCCGCCCAGGCAGAGCTCGTCGCCCTTGACGCTCACCGCCGGCGCGTGATCGGGCTGCGGCGAGATCAGCACGAAATCGCCATAGGCTTTGGCCGGATCGAGCGGCCGGGTCAGTTCGATGCAGGCCAGCGGCTGGGCGCCGGAGGTGTCCAGGCGGGTCTTCCACACCGCGAACCCCGCCGGCTTGGCGACGCCTTGCCGAGGCGCGTTCGCCGCCCTGGGCTTGCCGAACAGCGCCCACGCCCAGTTCTGGCCGCCCGCCGCCTGGGGCGGCGCCGATCCGCCCGCTCCCCGCGCAACGAGAAATCCGCCCCCGAACCCCACCACCAGCGCCGCGATCACCGCCGCCGCCAAAGTCCGGTTCATGGACGCGCGCCCTCAAACGGGAGGGAACTCCAAGCGAGGGGCGCGGTCAATCGGTTTGGGAACCTTTATCGGGGCAATCGGGTGAACGCTCTATTTCAACCACGAACTTCACAAACATCACGAACAAAGCAACGGATTTTGCGCGAAACGCGGGCGCTCCCTCTAAAATCGCCCCAGTTCGTGGGGTTCGTGCCGTTCGTGGCCAGTTTATCGGCCTTCAGCCAAGTCCGTCTGGCCAAAATTCGTTCGCCCGATTGCCCTGGAACCTTTATGCGGGCGATCGGGTAAGCGACAGTCCCTGAATGGCCGTCGCCGAGGGCAAAGGATTCACCCACGAAGGCGCGAAGGACATGAAGGCATGGAGCGAAGATCGGGTCATAGCGCTTCACGCGGAATGGACTTCCTCTCTCTGTCTTCGTGGGTCCCGTCGTGCGCTTCGCGCCCTTCGTGGTAAAAATTGGCTTTCAGCCGATCTGACAGAGGCTTTCGATGATCGTGCGCGAGGAAATTCCCGCCGACGCCACGGAGATCCGCGCCATTCACATGGCGGCGTTTCCCGGGCTGGCGGAGGCCGCGCTCGTCGACCGACTGCGCGCGGAGGGCGACGCCGTGATCTCATTGGTGATCTCGCTCGACGGCGTCCTGGTTGGTCACATTCTATTTTCGAAGATGATCGCGCCTTTCCGCGCGCTCGCCCTCGCGCCCGTGGCCGTAATGCCTCCATTTCAGAGACGCGGCTTTGGCCATCGGCTCGTCGAGCGCGGTCTCGCGCTTGCCTCGGAGGCAGGCTGGGAAGGCGTTTTCGTTCTGGGCGATCCGCAATACTATCGAAGGTTCGGCTTTCGACGAGGAACGGCGCTTCGGTTCAGCTCGCCATATTCGGGGCCTGCCTTTATGGGGCTTTCGTTGATCGGCGCGAACTTGCCCGTCTCCGAAGGGGAACTCCGGCATCCGCCGGCCTTCGATTGGGTTGGCTAGACCGATTGCGGCTCTAGGAGCCTGTCTGGATAATGGTTTTCCGGCGCGCCGGGTTGAACCGTCGGCGGGCGTGCGTTGGACCGGGGAGGCTCATCCTACCGCTCTGG
>JALYTR010000182.1 GCA_030854165.1 Pseudomonadota bacterium
CTCAATGAAAGCCGCCTCGGCTTGGGTGAAGAAACCGTAGCGCTTGGCGGGATCGGCGGTCAGCGGATAAGCCGCTTCATTGGGCGCCCAGGGCGTCCCGTCGCCGCCGATCACGGCCGCCGCGGCACCCAGCGGCGCGGTTCCCAGCACCGCGCCCGCCGTCAACAATCGCCGTCTGCTGAGCCGACCTTCCGCCATGCTGGCCACCCTTGTGCCTGCCCGCCCCGCGAAATTCAGGAACCCGGCCCACCCGCCTTCGTCCCGGTCCTTCCTTCGTAAATATCCATCACCGCGTCCAGCATTTTCAACCCCGCCGCCTTCGGCCGCTCAAAGGAGTTGCGCCCGAGGATTTTCGGCATCGTCGCCTTTGACCCTGCCGCAACCTTGCGCCGCGCGTCGCGCCCCTGCAACGGCTTCCCTCGCACAAGCGTGACGGGAGCCGTCATGGGAGAGGCGGGCCATGTTGACGCGCGCATCCGCATCCGCCTTTCGTATCGCTAATAGGCGACCCAGGTGAACACCCTGAGGGTGTTGTTATCCGAGGCATTGCGGCCTGAACCGTCGAAGTTCTGGCCCGCGCCGTTGAAGCGGAAATAGGCCGTGTATTGGACGCCCACCCGCATGTTGAAACGCGGGCCCAGCGGCGAAGCCCCATCGCCCCAGGGCGTCCCGTCGATCTGGAAGTTCGCGCCGGAGCTGTCGGGTCGCAAGGTGCTGTTGGCGGCGTAGAGCAGATCGTCCTGGCTTCCCCAGGTGTCGAACGCCCCGACGGTCAGACCGATCTTACCTCGCCAGTAGTAGGAGGCGTCGAAGCGAAGATCCTGCAGGCTGTCGTTGACGTTACTTGCCAGGCCCAGGGCCTGGGATGCATTCAACCTTTGGCGCTCGTAAGTGTAGCGCGCGTTGAACGTGATGACGTTCTTCTTGGCGGCGAAGAGTTGATAGGAGGCGTCGAGCCCCACGTCGTCGTAGTGGTCGGTGAGCCCGAGGCTCTCGTCGTGACCCGGATAGATGTTGGCGGCCATCCCGAAAGCCCCGACCTCGAAGTTTCGGTCGCCATAGTTCTTCTGGTAGGCGATCCGGCCATAGGGCGCGATCCCCTTGATATTGCCCGGCGCGGCGGGATCGATCCCCGCGTGAGTGAGGAACTCGGCGCTTGGCGAGCGGTAACCGCCAACCTCGGCGTAGATCTGCGAATTGATCCAGGCGTAGGCGGTCAGGCCCAAGGTGTTCTGCGCCAGGCTCCCCACCAGGGGCGCGGCGCCAGGATGGGGCGCGAGGCTCGAGCTGGTGTAGGGATAGCCCCAGGCCGGCAGGGTGTTGAAGGCGTCCTGAACGGTGGGGGCGTTGTTCAGGCTGAGGCCGAATACCAGGTTCGTCTTCTTGACCTTGGCGGTGGTCACGGCGCGCACGTCGAGGTTATCCCAATGGAAGGCCCTGGCGACGCCATCGTAGGTATTCTGGATGAACGCCCCGAAGTGCGAGCCCACGCCTCCGGCGATGAACAGCCCGATCTGATCGATCGCCGCGTTGTCGTTGACGGCGAAGGTCCGGGGGGGCGGCGCCGGCTGGTCCTTGGCGGTCCGCACGTACGAGGCGACCACCATCGCCGAGACCGGCACGTTGAAGGTATTGGTCCGCAGCGTGTAGCCGTTCATCTTGAACTCGCGCCCGAACGGCGTGAGCTGGGGCCCAAAGCCCCCCACATGGCAGGCGCTGCATGTCTGCCCGGTCTGGATCGCAAAACTCGGCACGGCCACGGCGCCGGTGGCGGTGAGAAAGATCGCGGCCAGCGCCAGCAGGCATCGCCGCGCCAAGCCGCGACCGAATGGAATCTGTCGCGACGCCGCCCGGCGCGTGGGGGGCACGCTCAAGCCTTGGCTTTGTAGATCGTACACCAGCCGGCCGGGTCGATGACCCCGGCCACTGTCTTACAGGCGTTCGGCGGCTGCCACTGAGTGCAGTTGTCGCAGCGAAGCTTGCCCTTTGGCGTCGGCTGGTAGGCGACGGCCTGCTGAGGGAGCTTGTGCGGGGCGCCCACCGCCGAGCCGGTCATCAGGCCTCCGGCCAGCGCGCCACCGGCAGCCGCCAAGGCCGCGCCTCGCAGGAGCCGGCGCCGGGAGATATCGAGGGTCTGGAAGTTTTCGGTAGTCGTCATCTAAATTTCCCTTTTCGGACACCAAACGGCCACAGCCCAAATCCCAACCAGCGTTGCTGGATATTTGTTATCTGTCAAATCTTTCGCTGAAGGTTTCAGGATTTTTTCCAAAAACGGCCGTCTTTTGCCTCCCCTACGGCTTCTTGGGCGCGGCGTCGGGTTGAGGTTGAGCCGTCGGTTCCGGTTCCCCGATCGCGCCGCGAAGCGCCTTCACCTGCGCGGCGGAAACGGCGGGCGCGCGGTTTCCCCAGTTCGAGCGGGCATAGGTGAGGAGGTTGGCAATGTCGCTGTCGGTCAAGCTCGCGCCAAAGGGCGGCATGATGAGTTTGGAAGACGCGGCATGGGTGTTCACCACGGCGTCGCCAGCCAGCACGACATGAATCAAGGAGGTGGGGTCGTCGGTGTTGACGACCGGATTTCCAGCCAAGGCGGGGAAGCCCGCGGCATTGCCGGTTCCGTCCTCCTGGTGGCAAGCCGAGCAATTGTCGATGTAGGCTTGCGAGCCGACCGCGACGGCCCGCTCGCCCCGCGCCGGAGGCAGGGTGTGCAGAAAGTTCGCGATGGCCGCCCGATCGGCGGAGGTCATGAACTGTGTGCTGTGAAGCACCACCTCGCCCATTTCGCCGAACGCGGTGAACTTGCCCGTTCTCCCGCTCGCCAGGAACTCCTCGATGTCCGCGCCGGCCCATCGTCCGAGACCGGCCACGGCCTCGCCGCGCAGGCTCGGCGCGAACCAACCATTGAACTGCGATCCGGCCAGGTATCGCGGACCGTCCCCAGCCCTCAGCGCGACTTCCTGCAATGTAAGCGCGCGAGGCGTGTGACAAGCCCCGCAGTGGCCCAGCCCTTCCACCAGATAGGCCCCGCGGGCGACGACCGGATTCTCTCCGCCCAGCGGCGCAAAAGCTCGCACCTGGGGCGCGAAAAGCCATCGCCAGTAAGTCAGCGGCCAACGCATAGACAATGGCCACGCTACGTGTTCGGCCCGGTTCCTGCTGGATACCGGCGCGACACCGTGCATGAAGTAGGCATAGAGCGCCGCCAGGTCGCCGTCGCTGACGCGCGAATAGGACGGATAGGGCATGGCCGGGTACATCGTGCGGCCGGATCTCAACAGCCCGCGCCGAACCGCGCGCTCGAAATCGCCATAGGCGTAGCCGCCAATCCCGGTCTGTCGATCGGGCGTGATGTTGGTGGAAAAGATTACGCCTATGGGAGAGGTGATCGCCAGACCGCCAGCGAAGGCGGCGCCTCCAGGCGCCGTGTGGCAGGCCGTGCAGTCGCCGACCTCGGCCAAGTAGGCGCCGCGCGCGACTAGCTGGGGCGTAACGGGAACGGGAAGTATAGACGCCCGATCGCCGCCGCGTCCCCCGAACACCACCGCCACGAGCCACGCGCACAAGAGCGCGACGACGCCCACCAGGACGGCCGTCGCCACGCTTCTCAGCGCGGTTGAACGGATGCCCGCTGGCCCACGTCGAGGCGCACCCACGCGACCCGTCACCCCGGGCCGCCCCCATAGATATCCATCACCCTGCCCAGCATCTCCAACGCCGCCGCCTTCGGCCGCTGGAAGGAGTTGCGGCCGATGATCGAGCCGAAGCCGCCGCCGGCATGGATGGCGCGAATCTCGTCCAGGAAGGCCGCCTCGTCGGGAACCGTCGCGCCGCCGGAGAAGATGACGATCCGCCGGCCCGCGAAGGCGCACTGCACGATGTGAGCCACGCGCTCCGCCTGAGTGGCGATCGGGATGGCGCAGTCTTCGAACACCTTGCGCGCCGCGTCCTGCTCAATGTGATCGGTGGGCAGCTTGACCTTGATGACGTGGGCGCCGAGCTGGGCGGCGATCTGGACGCCGTAGCCGATCACGTCGATGGCCGTCTCGCCGGCCTTACTGAGGCCCGAGCCGCGAGGATAGGACCACACCACCACAGCAAGGCCGTTTTCCTTGGCCTCCTGGGCGCAGGCGCGCAGCTGGCCATACATTTCCAGTTCGTGGGCCGAGCCGGGGTAAATGGTGAACCCCACCGCCGAGCAGCCGAGGCGCAGGGCGTCGCGCACGCTGCCGGTGAGTGCTTGGCTAGGGTCGGCGTCATCGCGCAGCACATCGGCGTCGTTGGCTTTTAGGATGAGCGGAACCTCGCCAGCAAACTCGCGCGCGCCGGCCTCCAGAAAGCCCAGGGGGGCGGCGTAGGCGTTGCAGCGCGCCTCGATAGCGAGCTCGAAATGATAGCGCGGATCGTAGGCCGGCGAGTTGGGGGCGAAGGAGCGGGCCGGACCGTGCTCGAAGCCCTGATCCACCGGCAAGATCACCAGCTTGCCGGTCCCGCCCAGGCGACCGTGGTTTAGCAGCCGCGCCAGATTGGTGAGCGTGCCGGGGCTGTCGGACCCGTACCAGCTCAGAATCTCTCTAATACGTGGAGTCGTCGCGCGCGGCGTCATGGCCGATCCCCATTTGACGTTTTCGGCAGGATGAACCGTTCCATGGCCTTGGCGAATCCCTCCTCCTCGTTGCTGTCGGTGACCGCGCTGGCCCTGGCCTTCACCTCGTCGCTGGCGTTGCCCATGGCGATGGAAAAACCGCTCTTCACGAACATAAGCACATCGTTGGGCATATCGCCGATGGTGGCGATCTGATCTGGCGAAATTTTCATCATTCGCGCCAGGGTCGCCACGACCGCCCCCTTGTTGGCCAGGGGGTGGGTGACGTCGAGGTAGTAGGGCTGTGAGCGCGCCGCGCTGGCCCGATCGCCCAAGGCTTTCTGGACCGCCGTCTCGCAGTCGGCGACCAGTTCAAGGTCATCGGAAACCCCAACGATCTTCACCGTACGGGCGAGGTCTTCCTCCCCGAAATCCTTCACCACCCGGGCGTCGAACTTCACCGTCCACGCCTCCCGCGCCACGTGCGGAGCGCCCTTGTCGCGGATCAGCCATTCGTCGGCCGTATAGACCCACGCGTCCAGCCCCTTGTCGAGAATGAGTTTCAGGGCGTCCCTCGCGGCGGCGGGATCGAGAGTGTGGCTTTCGATCACGCTGAGGTCGGGGTTCACCAGCACCCCCCCGTTGAAGCCGGCGACGGCTGTGGTGAGCGCGAGCGGTTCGACCAGCATCTTCATGCCCCGCGGCGGCCGGCCGCTGGTGATGGCCAGGGCGATCCCGGCCTCACGCAAGGCCCGGGCCGCCGCCACCGCGCGCTCGGTCAGCACCTTGTCCTGGGTGACCAGGGCGCCGTCCACGTCCGCCAGCATCAGGCGGATATCGTGCTGGCCGCTCACGCCGCCCGCGCGGTGGCCATCGGCGCGGG
>JALYTR010000183.1 GCA_030854165.1 Pseudomonadota bacterium
GGGTAGTCGCGGTCCAGGGATGGGTGGTCGATATCGAGACGCCCAGCGAGCGCGGCGAGCGGCTGTTGATCGCTCCCACCCACATAGCGGGGCTGGCTCCGACGGCTACACCGACGCGCATCCGCATCGTGGTCGCCGCGCCGGGAGGCCCGCAGGACGCGCCGCCGCCGGGAACCGCGGTCGCGCTCATCACCCTGCTCGATCCGCCACCAGGACCCGCGAGCCCCGGCGCCTACGACTTCGCCCGCGACGCCTGGTTCGAAGGCATCGGCGGGGTGGGGCTGGCCATGCGACCGCCGGTTACGGCGACTCTCGCGCCGCCGTCCTGGCGGTTGCGCCTGGAGATGGCCGTCAACGCCTTGCGCTGGTCGGTGGCGCGCCGTCTGGCGGCCGACATCGGTGGGGTCATGGGCCCCGACGACGGCGGCGCGGCCGGCTTGGCCGTCGCCGTTACCACCAGCCATCAGGACTGGCTGGCCGCCGACCACCGCGACGATTTGCGCGCGTCGGGCCTGGCCCACATGCTGGCCATCGCCGGCCTGCACACCGCCGCCTTGAGCGGCTTCGCGTTCTTCGCCTTCCGCTTCGCCATAGCGGCGTGGCCGTGGCTGGCCCTGCGCGTTCCGGGCAAGAAGATCGCCGCGGCGGCCGCCCTTGTGGTCGTGGGCGGCTATCTGATCCTGTCGGGGGCTCATCCACCGGCCCGGCGGGCCGCGATCACCGCCAGCGTCGCCTTCTTCGCCATTCTCGTCGATCGCCGGGCGGTGAGCCTTCACTCGCTGAGTTTGGCCGCTCTGATCATCCTGATCACCGAACCGGATGTAGTCCTGGCGCCGGGCTTCGAGATGTCGTTCTGCGCCACCGCCTCCCTGGTCGCCCTGGCCGAACTCTGGCGCCGCGCGCCGGCCCCAGTCTCGCTGGCATGGCCCCTGGCGGCGATCCAGAAGGCCCGGGACTGGACGATCGCCATGCTCATGGTCAGTTTCGTGGCCGGAGCGGCCACCGGCCCCTTCGCCATCCAGCATTTCAACCGGGTGGCCAACTATGGGGTGTTCGCCAATCTGACGGCGGATTTCCTGGCCACCGCCCTGCTGATGCCGGCCCTGGCGCTCAGTCTTCTGGCCGAGGCGGTGGGCCTCGGTCACGCCCTCGCCGCCCCCATCTTCTGGCTGGCCGGCTGGGCGGCGAAGGGGGTGATCTTCCTCGGCCACCTGTTCGGCGTCGCTCCCGGGGCCGCACTCATGCTTTCCAGCGCCCCACAGATCGCCCTGGCCATCTCTTATCTGGGGATCGTGTTCGCCTGCCTGTGGAGGGGTCGGCTGCGCTGGATCGGCGTTCCCATGGCCGCGGCGGTGGCACTATGGCCAAGGCCGCCGGCCCCGGTCGCCTGGATCGCCGCCGACGGCAACGATGCGGCCATCGTGGCGGAGGGTCGGGAGGTTCCCCTCAAGCCGGGCATGCGGCTCTACGCCACCCAGCTTTGGGCGCAACGGCGCGGATTTGGGTTCACCGCCGATCCCGCCGCCGCCCAGGCTCTGCAGCAGCGCTTTTTCGACTGCGATCGCAAGGGATGCGCGCCGATCGGTCCGAGCCGCCCCGCCATCGCCGCCTGGTGGACCAAGCGCGCGCCGAATGCCGAGCGGGCCGGGGGCCTGTGCGCCCAAACCGACATCGTGATCTTCCGCGCCGACGTGTCGCCGCCGCCGGCGTGCCGCGGCGCGATCGTGCTCACCCGCGCCGATTTCGCCAGGGGTGGCGCGGCCGAGGTGTTTGCGAGCCCCAAAGGCTGGCGGATCGCCTGGTCACAACCCTTGCGCGGCGAGCGGCCCTGGACCACCGGAGGCGGGGATTGAGGGGGGTCATGGCAGGCTCGCGAACTCGCTCGATGCCCCTAGTGGTACCGCCGGATCAGCCCCACCAGCTTGCCCTGCACCTCCACCTGGTCGGGGCCGAAGATACGGGTTTCGTAGGCGGGGTTGGCGGCTTCCAGGGCGATGGACGCGCCTTTGCGGCGCAGGCGCTTCAAGGTCGCCTCCTCGTTCATCACCAGGGCGACGACGATCTCGCCGGAGGTGGCCGAACTGGTCTTGCGGATAACCACGAAGTCGCCGTCCAGGATGCCGGCCTGAATCATCGAATCGCCCTCCACCTCGAGCACGAAATGCTCCCCGGCTCCAAGAATCGATTCGGGTACCGGCATGCGGTCGCGTTCATGCTGAATGGCCGCGATGGGCGTCCCGGCGGCGATCTTTCCGAGCACGGGGAGTTCACGCACGTCGTTGGCGGCGATCGGGACCGCCGCGCGTCCCGCCTCGACGAGGGTGGGGGTGAACACTCCCCGACCGTTCGCCGGCGCCGCGGTGGTGGCCTGCTGCGGCAGCTTCAGCACCTCCAGGGCGCGGGCCCGGTGGGCGAGGCGGCGCAGGAATCCGCGCTCTTCCAGGGCGGTGATCAGTCTATGGATGCCCGATTTTGAGGCGAGGTCCAGGGCTTCCTTCATCTCGTCGAACGAAGGCGAGACTCCGGTCTCCTTGATCCGCTCGTGGATGAACATCAGAAGTTCGTGCTGTTTGCGTGTGAGCATCGCCGCCTCGCAAGGGTCCGGCGCGGACCGGAACAAATCAAAAACGCCTAGCGGTGTTCTCTGAGTGTTCTTTCGAAATGTCAAGATGAGTGGGGCGCACGTCAACAGGCGGTGAGCAGAGCGCGGGTCGCGGCCGCCACGTCGGCCTGCCGCATCAGGGCCTCGCCCACCAGCATGGCTCCCGCGCCGGCGCGCTCCAGGCGCCCCGCATCGGCGTGGGTGAAGATTCCACTTTCCGTTACCAACAAAGCAGTTGCTGGAATCTTCTCAGACAATCGTTCGGTCACCGCGAGGTCGGTGACGAAGGTCCGCAGGTCGCGGTTGTTGATTCCGATGAGGCTCGCGCCGAGGCGGCCCGCGCGGTCGATTTCGCCCTCGTCGTGGGTCTCGACCAGAACGTCCATGCCCAGGCGGGCGGCCTCGTCGATAAGCTCGGCGGCCAGCGAATCACCCACCAGAGCGAGAATCACCAGGATGGCGTCGGCGCCCAGAGCGCGTGATTCGGCGACCTGCCAGGGATCGATCAGGAACTCCTTGCGCAGGCAGGGCAGGGGGCTGGCGGCGCGAGCGGCGATCAGGTCGGCGTCGGCGCCCTGGAAACTGGGAGTATCGGTCAGCACCGACAGGCATGTCGCGCCGCCGGCCGCGTAAGCCCTGGCCAGGGCGGACGGGTCGAAGTCGGCGCGAATCAGGCCCCTGGATGGCGAGGCTTTCTTGATCTCGGCGATCAGGGCGAGGCGGCCGGGCGCGCGGGCGCGCTCCAGAGCGGCGCGAAAGGCGCGCGGCGGACCGCTGTGGCGGGCCCGCGCTTCCAGATCGCCGAAGCCAACGGCGGCCCGGCGGGCAGCAACCTCTCCGCGTTTGTAGGCGCCGATCGCGGCGAGGATGTCGCCGGTCATGGGGCGTTGGTGATGGCGACCAGGGCCTCCAGGGCGGCGGCGGCGGCCCCGCCGTCGATGGCGGCGGCGGCCAGATCCGCGCCTTCGCGCAGGGTTTCGGCGCGATCGGCGACCAGAAAGGCGGCGGCGGCGTTCAAGAGCACCACATCGCGGTAGGCGCCGCGCGCGCCGGACAGAACCTCGCGCAGGGCCTGGGCGTTGTCGGCCGGCTCGCCGCCACGCAGGTCGGCCAGGGCGGCGCGGGGAAAGCCCACCGCCTCGGGGGTGATGTTGAAGAGGCGCACCCCGCCTTCGCGCCATTCGGCCACCTGGGTCGCGCCGGCGGTCGTCAGTTCATCCAGGCCGTCCCCGTGCACCACCCAGGCCCGCGTCGCGCCAAGCGCGCCCAGCACCCGCGCCAGCGGTTCCACCCAGCGGCCGTCGTACACCCCCAGCACCTGGCGCTTGGCGCCGGCCGGATTGGCGAGGGGTCCGAGGATATTGAAGATGGTGCGAAATCCCAGGTCCTCGCGCACCGGCATGACGTGGCGCATGGCGCGGTGGTGGGCGGGCGCGAAGAGGAAGCACACCCCCGCTTCGTCCAGGGCGCGCCGCTCCTTGTCCGGGCCGGCGTCGATGTTGACGCCCAGAGCAGCCAGGACATCGGAGGAGCCGGACTTGGACGACACCGCCCGCGTGCCGTGCTTGGCGACCTTTAGGCCGCCACCCGCCGCCACGAAAGCCACGGCGGTGGAGATGTTGAGGGTGTGGGCCCCGTCGCCGCCGGTGCCGCAAACATCGATCACGTCGTACGGGTGATCCAGGATCATCGCCTGGCGGCGCATGGCCCGGGCGCAAGCGGTGATTTCGCCCACCGTCTCGCCGCGCAGGCGCATGGCGGTGACGGCGGCGGCGATCTGGGCGGCGCTCGGCTCGCCGCGCAGGCAGGCGGAGAAGAAGGCGTCGGCGTCCTCGCCGATCAGGGTCGCCCCGTCGGCGAGGCGGGCCAGCAGGGGCTTGAATTCATCCGACATCGGAGGGCCTTCCTTAAGTGAAGGCCAGGCGTTTGACGCCCGCCAGTTCAAGGAAATTGGCCAGGAGCGCGTGGCCGCCCTGGGAGGCGATGGATTCGGGGTGGAACTGAACGCCGTGAACCGGACGGAACCGGTGCGCGAGCCCCATGATTTCGCCGTCGTCGCTCCAGGCGGTGATCTCGAGCGACTCGGGGAGGGCCTCGCGGGCCACGGCGAGGCTGTGATAGCGGGTGGCTATGAAGGGGTCGGACAAGCCCTTGAACAGTCTCTCGCCGTGATGTCGGATGGCGCTGGTCTTGCCGTGCATCAGCGTCATGGCCGGCGCGACCACACCTCCAAACGCCTGGCCGATGGCCTGGTGCCCCAGGCATACGCCCAGTATGGGGAGATCGTCGGGCGCGGCGGCGATCAGCTCCAGGCAGATGCCCGCGTCGTCGGGCGTGCGCGGTCCCGGCGAGAGCAGCACTGCTTCGGGACGCAGGTCCAAGGCTTGGTCCACGCTCAGCGCATCGTTGCGGCGTACTACCGTCACTGCCCCCAGCTCGGCCAGGTAGTGGACGAGGTTGTAGGTGAAGCTGTCGTAGTTATCGATGACGAGGATCATGGGGGCGGTTCTAGGCGGCGCGAGGGAGTGCGCCAAGGGGCGAGGGCGTTGCTTCTTTCTCAACGTCGAGCCGCGAAGGTAGGTCTTGGGTGGGTTCGATTGGCAGGTTTTTGGCAGTTTTTTGGCAGGTTTTGGCGGTCGAATGGCGGTCGCGGGGCATCTCAACGGCAGGTTTTGGCGCGTTTCAGGATATCGGAGAACCTTCCTAACACACGGTATTTCAACCAATTATTCAATTCCGATTCACGAGGGCCATCGAGATGGTAGTGGCGCGAGACCCTTTGGTTGCATATTGCAAGAAGCCCGCGCGGATGTCAAG
>JALYTR010000184.1 GCA_030854165.1 Pseudomonadota bacterium
GCTCCCACCAGAATTTATGTTCGTGACGCGTGCGATTAAAAACCCCAAAGTCATGTCAGTATTCTCTTCTGTGGTAACCCATGAAACAATGATCGACAGGAATAACAGGTTCCAGAGATGGTGTCAACAACAATCATATCGCCAATAAATTCATATTATCTTACAGATTTCTAGCTATAATTTCGAGAATGTTTAAATATTAGTAAGGAAGTTTACTACCAAATAGATCAGTTGGTGATTACTGTTTCGTGATTGGACTCGCCCCCGAGCGGAAGCGTCTTCAATCCTCCGCCTCGTCCTCATATCCCACCAGATCCAGCGCCCGGGCCGGTATGCCCTCCAGGCCGCTCCAGCGGGCCAGGGCGTCTTCGCGGCCGTGGGTGATCCACACTTCGCCGGGGTGAAGCTCGGCGACGGTTGCGGTGAGTTCGTCCCAGTCGGCGTGGTCGGAGATGATCAGGGGGAGTTCGACGCCCCGCTGGCGGGCCCGGGCGCGAATCCGCATCCAGCCTGAGGCGAAGGCGTCCACCGGATCGGCGAAGCGCCGCGCCCACGGGGTGGCCAGGGCGGATGGCGGGGCGAGAACGATGGCGCCGGCGAAATCCGCCCCGGAGTCCGTCGTGGCCTGTTCGAGCGGCCCAAGGTCGATGCCGAAATCGGTGTAGAGCGCATTGAGCCGCTCCAGCGCCCCGTGCACCGGGATCGGCCGGTCCCACCCCGCCTCGCGCAACAGACAAATCACCCGCTGCGCCTTGCCCAAAGAATAGACGCCGACCAAGTGGCTTCGCGCCGGGAACTGGGCGACCGAGGCGAGCAGTTTGGCGATCTCTTCGGTATCCGGCGGATGGCGGAACACCGGCAGGCCGAAGGTGGCCTCGGTGACGAAGACGTCGCATGGGACGGGTTCGAAGGGCGGGCAGGTGGGATCGCGCCGGCGCTTGTAGTCGCCGGAGACGACCATGGTCAGGCCCTTCCATCGCACAACCACCTGGGCCGAGCCCAGCACATGGCCGGCCGGGACGAGGGTGATCTCCACGCCGTCGCGGTTCAGCGCCTCGCCATAGCCAAGCGCCTGGGTCTGGCCCGCGAAACCCTCGCCGTAGCGCGCCGCCATGATCGCCAGGGTCGGCGCTGTGGCGACCACCACGCCGTGACCGGCTCTGGCGTGGTCGGCGTGGCCGTGGGTGATCACCGCCCGCTCAACGGGCCTGACCGGATCGATGTAGAAATCGCCCGGCGGGCAGTAGAGGCCGGAGGGGCGGGGGCAGAGCAGGGCGGCGGGCTTGATCACCCCCGCCATATAGGCGCCGGCGCACTTCTCCCTATAAGGGCGCCATGACGGTCGATCTGAAGGCGCTGGCGGCGCTGGGTGCGCGCATGGTGGAGATGACGCCCCACGCCGCGGCCCTGGGCCTGAAGTTCGTATCTGTCGAGCCGAACGTCGGAACACTGATGGTCCCCTACCGCGGCGACCTGGTGGGCGATCCACGAACCGGCGTTCTGGCCGGCGGGGTGATCACCGCCCTTCTGGATCACGCCTGCGGCCTGGCGGTGAAGGCCGCCGCCCTCGACGCCGACCCCACCGCGACCCTCGACCTGCGCATCGACTATATGCGACCCGCGCGGCCCCGCCGCGACGTGATCGCCCGCGCCCATTGCTACAAGCTCACCCACACCATCGCCTTCGTGCGCGCCGCCGCTTTCGAAGACGATCCGGACGATCCGATCGCCACCGCCCAGGCCGCCTTCGTGCGGGCCGGCGCCGCGCCGAAGGCCTCGTCATGACCGCCGAAGCCCGCGCCGAGCGCCTCGCCGCCCTGCTGGCCGCCGTTCCCTATGCGCGGTTCCTGGGCATGAGCGCAGAACTGGCCGGCGACGAGATGACCGCCATCCTGCCCTTCTCGCCGCATCTGGTGGGCAATAACCAGCTTCCGGCCCTGCATGGCGGCGTCCTGGGCGCCTTCATGGAGATGACCGCCCTGATCCAGCTTTCCATCCGCGAGCCTGCCTTACGGGCGCCGGAGGGCCGCCAGCCCCGCACCATAGACGTGACCATCGAATACTTGCGTCCCGGCCGCGCCCTGACCCTCTACGCCCGCGCCGACGTGCGCAAGGTCGGCCGCCGCATCGCCAACGTCCATGTGGAAGCCTGGCAGGAAACACGAGCCTCGCCGGTGGCGGCGTTGCGGGGGCATTTTCTGCTGAGTTTGGCGGCGGAGGGGGTGGAGGGGTTTTGACCGCTTTGGGTTTTTTTTCACTAGAGCTTAGATGGCAGACAGGGCCCATCCGCAGCCCGTCGGCGGCCATTCGCAACTATAGGAGTGCCCGAGATCACGCACCTTGGGCGATCACACCAACTGTGGTGCTTAGCACAGCCAAGTAGTGCGCGCACCAGCTCATCGGAGGGTTTCCCCTCCTTCTGGTTCTTAGTAATTGCCCTGGAGACATAAAAAATGGCGGCTCCGTTTTTAAGTTATTTATCTGAACATCCAGATAAGCAGACTCGGCTTCGCTTGACTCGTGCGCGATGGCGTTTCTCAATTTCTGGATGTCCGTTAGCGCATGAGATCTAGGCGCAAAACCCGTTCGGAATGGTTCGCCAGATTCAAAAAATAGGTCGGCCCGTTCCCTTACGACTTGCGGATTTGCCCAATCAGTGAAACGTTGATTGCCCCTGAGGATCGCTCGGACATGGCCGTCACTACAATTTGTCAGTCGGCACCCGGGGACGTACCCAGTTAGTGATGCCCCACCAACCGCGTAGTGCAAAAACAATTCCTGCAGGGCACCCTCAAACGTGGTGAATGCACGCAGAAACGTTCCCTCAAATAGCGAATTCTCAGCAATATCTCGGTCTTCCGCCGCCCACGGTGCGTAGGGCCGTCCATGCAGCGCAAGTTGAAGCGCATCGATCTTCGAATGGTACTCGGGAAGAAGTGCGGTTAAGTCGCCCATGGACGGATCTCGGCGCATAAGGGCGTCCAGCACGAATTTGGCGCGCCCCAATCTGGCGTCCGTGTCTGTGGTTCGCCTTCTCGAAAAATCTATGAATCGCTCAAACTCACGGGGCATGTCTGGAGCGTCATCGGACGTAAAAACGTCGTACTGTGCGCTAAGTTCATCCAACTGGGCCCTCCACCTCCCCGCAGTCGCCAGATTCAATTCTGGCGACGGAAAATTCTCCAAACCTCCTACCCCGCCCAATGAATTAGCAACACAGATAAATAGGGTGTAAAACCAATGAGGTCGCGACCAATTTGTTTCGCGTAAATCGTCGGAGGGATAGATGTTGCCAACGAAGGACATTGCATTATTGAACGTCGCTCTCGCCGTCGCAAGCTCCGCAGGCAATTCATCGCAATTCTCATATTTCCTGTAAAACCGCTCTATATTTTTTACTGTTTGGACACCGCCGGACAACGCTACAAGCAGGTCGGAGCTTAGCTGCGCTTCCGCCATTCTACTTACGGCTTTCTTTGTCAAAACTCCTTCGCTTACGAAATAGTGGGCGTACGTGTGACCAAGCTCGTATGCATAAACCTTGAATACCCCAAGATATTTTGCGTTCAACTTTTCCTGTGTATTCAATACCACACTATAAGTGTTTATTCGCGCAAAAATATCTAAAAGATCGGAGAGTGTGATATCGTAAAGTAAATCCACGCCAATTTCATATTTTAAGATGTCCGCCTTCACGTCATCAGGCAGATTGTCGTATCGCATCCTGCCATATGTGGGATTGTGAGCGCTGAGGATTGAAAAATCGCCGGCCACGAATTCCAAGATGGCGCGAAGTCGCTGTTGACCATCCACAACGGGACGAACATTTTTTTTGATCTTTAAGTTCTTGCGTAATAAGCACCTTTGGCATGGGTTTGCCACGAATCACCGTATCTATTAAAAATGACTTTGCCGCCCGCGTCCAAACGCTTCGCCGTTGAAATTCCGGTGATAGATCGAGAAGGCTATTACGGCGCCACTCAAGAAAGTCCGATACACTATAGACCCTAGTGTCAAATTTCTTCATTTCATCTTCTCGTAGTTCTTTGTGTTTCTGGTGCTATCTCACACGGTTGGCCGGACATTTTAGGAAAGCGGTGTCGCGGGGGTCGCTGGCAGCCAAACCGCACTCACCACCCTTCCACCGTCGATGCGTCGGTCAAGAGCCCCGATGAGACCATTCGGGATTCACTTTTTTGGAGACTAGCTGGGAAACGTTCCGATGGCGATTCGTGAAGTGGAAGTTGGAAAGTCAGGGACGTCAACACGGAACCGCCGACACGTGCCCGGCCGCCGCGTAGGCGATGATCCTGGCGTCTCTGGTGACGATGGGCATGGCCAGATGGCGGGCGGTGGCGATCAGCAGGCGGTCGGCGGGATCGCCGTGGAGAGGTTCCGGGAGTTGTGACGCGGCGATGGCAATTTCGGCGGTGAAGGCGGCGGGTTTGATCGCCGGACCGGCCATGAACCGGGCAAACCAGGTGGCGGGGTCGGGATGAAACTCAAATCCGCGGCCAGCCTTGGGACGGCTCAGCAGGCCTATCTCCCAGGCGCAGATCGGCGAGACGAACACGCCTTCAGCCCGGCCGGCGTGGATGATCGCCGCCTCAGCCCCCTTCTTGAGAAGATCGCCGTTGGCCAGCCAGATCACCGCGCAGGTGTCCAGCAGCACGGCGGCCGGCCGCCCCCTGGCGCTCATCCGTGCAGCGCTCCCTCTTCGGCCAGGAGGGGCTCATCGAGGATAGGGGCGGTGAGGTCGAACCCCGGCGGCGCGATCACCGAGCCGCGCATGAAACCGTGCAGCCGGCGCACGGCCGCCTCCGGATCGTCCGGCGGGGTCAGGACGGCGACGGCCTTGCCGCGCTTGGTGATGGTGACGTGGGTGAGCTTGCGGGCCGCCAATCGATCCAGGATGCCCAGGCACCTGGCCTTGAAGTCGGTCGCGGTATAGGTCTGAACGCCCGGCATTGGGTCACCTCCATCGCACCGGTCATATATAAATGACCACGCCGAACTGACAAGCCGCCCGGGTGGAAGATGTCCAAAAAAAGGGCTTGCTTCCAGATTAGTGATATGGTTGACTACAACCCTACGATGGCAGGTCCCGTCGGGTCAGAGCACTGGCCCGCAAAATTCCAAGGCGGCGCGATCGAACGGTCGCCGGCGCCTCTATGTTAAGGACGGTCTGGACTTAAGATCATGGACCCTGAGTGGAACGACAGTCAGCCGATCTGGCGCCAGCTTCGCGACCGGGTCGTCGCGATGATTCTCGACCGCGTGCTCATCGAAGGCGATCCGCTGCCGTCGGTGCGAACCGTCGCGGCCGACTATCGGGTCAATCCGCTCACGGTTCTGAAGGGCTATCAACACCTGGTCGAGGACGGGCTGGTCGAGAAGAGGCGGGG
>JALYTR010000185.1 GCA_030854165.1 Pseudomonadota bacterium
TCGCCGCGCCCGCCGCCTCACCGCTCTCACCGCCGCCTCGGCGGTCGGCGCCCTGGCCATGGGCGCGCTGACCCTCGCCGCCCTGGCCTCCCGCAACGAGGCGCAGGCCCAGCGGGCCCAGGCCGAGGGCCTGGTCGGATTCATGCTCGGCGATCTGCGCGACAAGCTGGAGCCACTGGGGCGGCTCGATGTGTTGGACGCGGTCGGCCAGCGGGCCATGGCCTACTACAACGCCCAGGCCGCGCACGGCCTCGACGACGAGGCGCTGGGCCGGCGGGCGACGGTGCTGCATCTTCTGGGTGAAATCCAGGAAAAGCGCGGCAATCTGCAAGACGCCCTGCGGGAATTCAAAGAAGCTTCGGCCACGACGGCGGAATTGCTGACCGGGCGACCCGACGACGGCGAGCGCGTCTTCAACCACGCTCAGAGCGTCTACTATGTCAGCGAGGTCGCCGATCAGCGCGGCGAGGACCAGGAGGCGTTGCGCGAAGCGCTGGAATACAAGCGTCTCGCCGAACGCTTGGTCTTGATCGATCCGAAGAGAGGCCAAGAAGAGGTGGCCGACGCCAATTCGGACATTGGCTCTCTGTTGCTTAAGAATAATCGCGCACCGGAGGCGTTGGCGTTCTTTCGGCGCGCGCTGGATGTCACCCAGAGCCTAGCCAACAAATCTCCACGCGATCACGACCTGCAGATGGAGTTGGCCCAAATCCATGCGTGGCTGTCGGACGCTGAAATCGCCGCGGGGGAACTAGACGCGGCAATCAAGGATCGCCTCGCCGAAGGCCAAATCTGCCGTGCTCTGCTCCAGAAGGCGCCCGACGACAATGCCGCCGAGGAAGATCTTGTGGTCAATCGAACGGCCTTGGGGAGACTCTACGCGAGAACCGGGCGGCTGGGCGATTCGATCGACGAGTTGGCCCGAGCCGCGAACGAAGCCGAACGCCTGATGGCCGTGGATCGGAGCAACACTGAATATCAGGAATCGGCCGTCGTGGCGTTCACCGCCCTGGGGGAATCGCTTATGCGGCGGCGATCGATGGCGGCGGCGCGCGAAGCCGCCAGGCGCGCGGACACCTTGGCCGAGTCGCTCGTAAGCAAGGACTCCACGGTCAATAATTGGAGCGGAAGGCAATTGGGAGCGGCGCGGGTGCTTCTGATGAGGGTGGCCGTGCAAGCGGCGTCCGACGCTGGCTCCTGTCGCCAGGCGCTCGCGCCGGCCCCTCGGGAATCCGCGCGAATTGAACAACTGGTGTTTCGACGGCCCAATGATCTCCTGCTCTCCCGCGTAGCGGGCGAGGCCGCCATTCTTGAGGGGGACTACGAAGCCGTCATGGGGAGACCGGATCGCGCGCGAACCGCCTGGACGAAGGCCGAAGTCAATTTGGCAAAATCCACCGCCCATGGCCGTTCGGACGCCTACGACTATGCCAGCGGCGCCCTGTCCCAGGCCCAAGCGCGGCTAAAACGATCGGCGACGAGCGGACTGCAAACAACAACAGCCTCCCTCGGCCCGATATGGAACGCCGCCCGCGGGCCCTGCGCTCCTGCATACGCAGACTGGTGACAACGCAAGGATTGGAAAAAATCAATGCCTGCAGTAATGCCGCCCCCCTCATCGTGCTTACCGCCATTTAAGCAAATCGTGGTGGATGTTTATGTGTCTGGCGTCGGTATAAAAAATGATCCGAGGCCTCAAAAAGCCAAAGCCGCGTTTTTTAGTAAGGTTGACTGGTATCGGATTAATCCTTTTACGGGAGAAATTAATCTTACAGGTATTAAACAGTGCGTAAATTTTACTTACATTTTACACCCCTTGGGGAGTGGCGGGAGCGGGGTGGCCTTCAACGATCCGCCTATTTGGACGTGGACGGATCCCAATAAGCCGCTAAATTTAACCTACTCCGGTGACTTTGACAACATAAGTCCGATAAGTACAAATAGCCAATCCTTTAATGGCTGGTATCACAATCCGACCCCTTACCAAAATACGGACAGATCTTACAGCATACTTTTAACAGATGGTGGAAATAAGTGCGTACCAGATAATAATGAATCATATAAATTTTGCGAGATTGATCCAATATACCACAATGGCGACGGAAAACAGGCTCCTTGGAACAACATTTTAGCCAAAATTTATTACGCCATCGTGTCTTTTTTAGCATATACAATTAGATTGCTTGGGTTTTAGTTGAATACTGAGTTTGTCGTGATTGAGCGTATTGATGGGATTGTTTTTCTGATTGCCCCGCGACGGGTGGTTCTCGTAAAGGGATTGCCCTGACCCCCACCGATCCTGCTTGACGGCGCGGACGCGGCATTGGGCTTCGCGCCCTACCCCGCTGCGTGCGGCAGATCCAGCACGACGATCCGCCAGTCGATGTTCTCATCGACCATCATGGCGGCCATGTGGGCGGCGAGGGTGGTGACTTCGGCGAGGGTGGCCCCCGCGCCTTGATCGCGCAGATCGACGATGCGCCGCTTGAGGGCCTCGAAGCCCTTCTGCATGGCGCGCGAGCGCCTTTGCAGGCGGGCGAACTCGCCCTGATTGTTGATCGAGGCCAGGGCGGCGCCCAGGGCGGGAAAGAAGGCCGAGACGAGGATCAGCCAGCGCCCAACCCAGGCCGGCGGCCGGGCCGCGACCATGGGAACCAGCCAGTTGAGGGCCACCCCGACGATGGTGACAGCGAAAAGGATCAGGGCCAGCCGGTGCAGTTGATGGTGGATACGTTCCATGCGCTCGCAGTTGGCGTGGTGGAATCCGATCTGTCCGAGCGGCTTCGCGTGGCCCTCGACGGGCGCGCCGACAAACTCCCCCAGATAGGCCAGGTGCTCGGCGACATAGCGTGAATCGACCCTGGCTTTCGGCAGGCCGGCGGCGCGGGCGATCGCCCGGATCTGCCAGTACATCCAGCTTCGGGTCGGATCGCCATAGGCCGCGAGGTGAGCCGGGGTGCGGGGCAGGGGGCGCCCGCCGCCCACCGGCACGAGAATACGCAGTTCGCGGATGAGTTCGGCCAGAACCCGATATTCGAGCCATCGCTGATGCCAGCGGCGCGGTCGCGCCAGAATGGGCAGTCCGACCATGACGATGAGGACGCAGGCCTCGACAATGGCGGTGGCCACAGACAAGCGGGTGTGGGGGCGCCAGGCGGCGGCCATGGGCAGCAGGGCCAGGAACACCGCAGTAGCCGCCAGCAGGGAGGCCCAGACGAAGGCGCTGCGATGGGCGTCGGCGTAGCGGTCGGCGAGCTTGTCGGACCAGGCGTAGTGGGGGCGCAGCAGGGCGTTGATCCAGGCGACGCCGGCGCGCGGCGCCGAGGGATCGGCGGCGTCGGCCACCGGCCAGTCGTCGGCGATCTGATCGACGAAATCGGCGACGCGAATCCTCGGCAGCCGCAGTCGCCCCTGGTCGAGCAGGTCGCGGAACAGCTTCCAGGCGAAGGCGAGGTTGACCCTTGGCCGTTCCTCGCGCTGATAGGCGCCCAGATGCGATCGCTCGGCGACCGCTTCGGCCGGCAGGGCCAGCTCATCCACGACAAGGTCGGCGATGGCTCTTCGCAGGCGCGCCTGGTCGTCGCCATGGTCGATCGACGGGGCGGCGGGACATTCGCCGCTCGCCATCAGGCAATCGAGATCTTCCGGGTGGCGGAGCACGCGGCAGCCGTGGGGGGCGCGCGAATCGATCCAGACCACCGGCACGCTGAAGGCGATCGCCTGGCGCAAGGTGTTCAAGGTGCCGCCCACGCCCCCCGCGCCGCCGCCGTCCCACACCACCACCAGCAGATCGGACTGGTTGAGGACGACCCGGCCGGCCGCCTCATAGGCTTCGGCGCGGCGATCGCGCGAGCCATCCAGCTCGAACGTGGTGAGCCCGGCCCCGCGCCGCGCCTCGTCGAGCAGAGCGCGAAATCCAGCGAGGGCGTCCGGCGCCGCCGACTGGGGGGCGCGGAAGTCCTCTTCGAATTCCCCCTGAGCGAAGGGCATGACGCAGCAGAGGTGGTAGCCGAGCCGCAAGGCCTCCTCGGCGAACATCCGGTCGGCCCCTTCGGCCAGGGGGGAGACGGCCCGCAGCGTGTGCGCCGCGTCCGAATAGTGGCGGGCGTCCGGGTCGGCGGCGAAATCGGCCATGGCCTTGGCGACCCCGACGAGGACATCGGCCATCCGCCCCCGTATGGCTTCCAGACCGGCGTCGTCGCGCGGCAGCCGGTCGGGGCGATGGCCGACCACGCCAACCCGAAAGGCCATCGCCGCGCGCGGCGGCGTGCCTGTGTCTTCGCCGATTAGGATGGCCTCGGTCACGGTGTCCCGCCCCGACGCGTTTCGGGCGCGCCAAGGGCGACGGTATCAGCCGCGCGCCACATTTGTGAAGCCCACCCCTCAGGCGATCATCGCTCGGGGCGCGGTCAGCATCGGATGAACGGCGCGCCACGGTTCGAGCGCCGCCTGGGCCGTTCCCGCGCCCGCGGCCCCGAAGCCCGCCATGGCGGCGACGAACCGGTGGGGAGGCGCCGACTTCCCCGCCGGCGGATCGCCGACGATGAGGTCGCCGTAGAAGCTCGAGTTCGCCGACGTGCTGGTCACCGACAGTACCGCGCGAAGGGTCAGCGCATTGAAGCCCATGGAGGCAAGCGATCCCAGGTCGATGGCGTTGTTGGTGAACCAGGCCTGGGCCGCGCTGGCCGTGGCGAACGTCTGGTGAATGAGGTGATTTGTGTCCACATAGAGATCGAAGGTGACGCCGGTGACGCCCGATCCGACGGCGTCGCCATTGTAGAATCCGACAATCAGATCCTGGAGGGTCGAAAGCTGGGTCAGATCGACGGTTTCGTCGATCTCGCTGGTCGTGGTCTGCGCGATATTGCCGGCGCTCGAATGGCCGGCGCCCAATTCTCCGACGGCGAAAAAGGACGGTGACGACCCGAATGCCGCGGCGATGTTGGCGTTGGCCGCCAGGACGGCCGCCGTGCTCGCCGATCCGGGCGCGCCGGTCGCCAGCGCCACCCCCTGCGGTCCGGTGAGGAAGGCAGCCGATGCGCCGCCGACGTTCACCTGCGCATTTCCCTGGCTGGTCCCATCGACCATTCCACTGGTCAGCGCCGATATGGCCGGAACGAGCTGGCCGCCCGGCTGGGTGGAGGTGGAGGCGCTCGCACTGAACGACCCGCTGACGCCTGTCGCGGTGGCGGTCGCCGTGGCGGGCGTTCCGGCCGGCCCCGGCGGCGCCCCGTCGAGACCAAAACCGCCGCCGGGGCCTCCGACGGCCGTGGCGTCGGCGACCGCGGACGATTTGCTGGTCGCGGTGCTCGTCGCCGCGGCCGCGCCGCCGCCCCCTGGGGGAAGCGGATTCGGATTTTCGCG
>JALYTR010000186.1 GCA_030854165.1 Pseudomonadota bacterium
CCCCAACACCGTGCTCACCCCGCACACCGCAGGCGCCACCTCCGGGGCCATTCCCAAGATGATGGCCCTCACCCGCGAGAACCTGCGCCGCTTCTTCGCCGGCGAGGCCCTGGCCAATCCGGTGGAGGAGTAGGGGAAAAGCGCATTGGACCCTCGATAAAGCACCCCACTTCTACCGTCACCACCGGGCTTGTCCCGGTGGCCCATGACCCAGCCGCTCGCCATGGCCGCGCTGGGCGCGGCCAAAGCCGGGCATCGGGGCATGGGTGGCCGGGACTTACGCCCGGCCATGACGTTCGACTGGGGGTGCTTCAGCTTGTCCGCCTAATGCCCTACTCCCGCTCGACCGTCGCGGCGGCGGCGTCGAGGGCGGCGGCGACGTCGGCGACCTGGGTGTCGGAGAGCTTGCCGCGCTCCAGGCGCAGACGAAGGGCGAGCTTGAGGTTTTCCATGGCCCGCAGGATGCGCGGATCGGGGCCGCCGCCGGCCCGTTTGGCCACCTCGTCGATGCGCTGGAAGAGGGCGTCCACCGCCGCCTTGTTCTGCTCCAGTGCGGCGCGGCCTTCGGGGGTGATGGCGTAGCCCTTCTTCGTGCCTTCCGCCTGGACGGCGGCGATGTAGCCGAGTTCCTCCAGAAGGTTCAGGGTGGGATAAACCAGGCCGGGGCTCGGGCTATAGGCGCCGGCGAGGCGATCCTCGATCTCCTTGATCAGTTCATAGCCATGGCTGGGCTTGTCGGCGATCAAGGCCAGCATGACATGGCGCAGGTCGCCCTGCTCGAAGACCCGGCTGGTTCGGCCATGGCGATGACGGCCATGGCGTTCGTGGCGCTCGCTGGCGTCCGATGTGGACGATTCGCGGTCGCGATGGGATGAGTGACAACGCATGTTAGTTCCTATTCGATACGTACGAGATATATCGCACACGTCGATATATCTAAGTTAGGACGAACTTTGCAAGAGGCGCGGCGGAAAATATTTCGCTTGCGTCGATGGCGGGTATGTGTTGCAATATGCAAATGCCAGTCCTGGAAAAACCGGCCCACGAACGCTTCGCCCGCGCACGCGCCGGCGGCATGGGGCGCGTCGCCGCCTATGAGGCGGCCGGCTATCGGCCCGACAGCAGCCGGGCCAGCAAGCTTGGCGCCCGTCCGGAAGTAGCGGCGCGGATCGCCGAACTGCGGGCGCGCGAGCCCGACCCCGAAATCGCCGGCGCCGGCGCCGTCATCGTCCGCCTGATCGACCTGGCCGACGCGGCCCGGGCCCTGACATCCGCCGCCGGCCTCAGGGAAGCGCGCATCGCCTTGGTCGAGGCCAATCGGCTGCAGACCGAACTGACGGCGCGCGATGCGTTCGAAGACCCCCCACCCCGCCGCGTCCAACTGACCGATGAAGAGTGGCTGGAGAAGTTCGCGCCGAAGGAGGCGCGGTGAGGGAGGCGTGGGGCTACCGAACGAGGAAGGTCTTACTTCGCGACGCGAACCCGATATCGTCCGCGCCCCAGAAAATCCAAATAGCCCTGATCGCGCAAGACCTGCAGCTGTTGGCGCATCTTCGGCCGCACGTTCTGGTTTCCCGGATAGATGGTCTTCAACCGACCCTCGAAGCCATAGACATCTTCCAGCGTAAAGGCGCCGCGTCCGATCATCTCGACGCACTTCATCACTTCGATCAACCAGCCCCGCGCGGCGACGCCCCGGTCCTTCAGGAACAGAGTGCTTCGCCATTGCTCCATGACCAGGCCACGTGGCGCGGTCGCACCGTCACGCACGAAGAAGATTTTCCCGCTGCTGGGGATTTCGCCCAGCAGAATGTTGCACCCTACCCAGCCGGCGCGCCGGGCGGTGGGCGCCAGGGGCTTCCGTTCCTGGATGATCTCCCGAACGAAAAAGTGCTTGGGCACGAAGAACAGATCGGTGACGCCGAACCGCGCCAGATCATAGTTCATCAGGATGAGACTCGGGTTGTTGCTGGACGCCAGCCGCTGGCACATGGCGCCGAACGCTCCGTCCACGACGCGTGGCCCAAACCGCCCCTTCTGGCTCTTCAGTTCGAACTCTTCGGCGCAGACTCGGCAGAAGAAATCCGCGACTTTACGATTTCCCGGAAACTGATGGACGCGGGGCGCGCCGCAGTTGGGGCAGAAAAGATTCGCGCCGACCCATTGCTCGGTCCACACGCGGGCGTTCTGCGACGCGCTGACAAACGGCGTTGCGGCTTCCTCGAAGCCCAGGTTAAGAGGTTCATCGACCATCCGCCCTTAGGCTACACGTCAAATGAAGGGGACGCTAAAAGTCTCCCACCTGGGTGGGTTCGATCTCGTTCCCGTTCGCGTCGAGGGCGACATAGAGGCGCGCGTCAAACTCTTGCGTGAACGAGTGCGCCCATGTGTAGTCGGCGTGGTTGTCCCGCGCCAATTCCACCGCCTCCTCCGCGTCGTCGGCCTCCACTTCGGCGACATAGTCCGCGAAAGCGTCGATCCGGCAGAGAACCTGATGCATTCCCGGCGCCGGATCGCGCCGCGCCTCGACGATCAAGCGCGCGGCGTCCACCACGCGGGCCAGGACAAAGGCGCTGACCGTTCGCCCCTCGAACGCGGCAGCCTTACCGATGATTTGCTTTTGCTCGCTCGTGACCCGCGCGCCGATTCGCTCGGTGCGCTGGCGCGTGGGAGGGGTCGTTGGCGCGGTGTCGTTCACTGGGCTCAATCCTCTGCCAACGGTATGTCGGATGGTCGGACGGATCAACGACAAAGTTCCCGCTTTGTTCGACTTCGGGGGCGACCGCCTTCGAAGCGACGGCATACCTAAACCCTCGCCCCCCTACGCCGCCTTCACCTCGGCGCCGAGCCGCAGGCCCAGCGCCTCCATCACGCGCAACACCGTCGCGAACTCGGGATTGCCCCTGTTTCCCAGGGCCCGATAGAGGCTCTCCCGCGACACCCCGGCGTCGCGGGCGATCTGGGTCATGCCGCGGGCGCGGGCGACCGTGCCGAGGGCATGGGTGATGAAGGCGGGATCGCCGGTCTGGAAGGCTTCGTCCATGAACGCCGCGATCCCTTCGTCGCTGTCGAGATAACGCGCCGCATCGAACGGGCGGGTCTCAACGGTCATTCTTCAACTCCTTCGCCAAGGCTTTCGCTCTCGCCACGTCACGGGTTTGGCTCGACTTGTCGCCGCCGCATAGAAGAACCACCAGGAGTTCTCCCCTACGCACGAAATACACTCGGTAGCCCGGCCCATGGTCGATTCTCAGTTCGCTGACGCCTTCGCCGACCGGCTTGACGTCACCGGGATTTCCGAACGCGAGCCGCTCGATCCGCGCGACGATCCGCGCCCGCGCGCGCTCGTCCCGCAGCTTCGAAAGCCAATCGCTGAAGGCGCGGCCTTCGACAATCTCGATCATTCGGCGGCGTAGCCTGTGAGCTACGGATTGTCAATCGGGATGCCAGTGAAATCAGGAGACTGGCTTGGTGACCATCGAAGATCGACAGTCCGCGATCTGGTTTGCCGGCGCCTATTCTGATCGCCGCGCGATCGTCGCGCGTCGGTCATTCAACGCCTTCTCCACCGCGTCGCGCAACCGCCGCCTGAGATTGGGCGCGAGGGCGCCGATGCGCCACCACGCCCCGGCCGGCCTGGCGGCGCGGCCCACATCCGGGCCTGGCCACCGAAATGCGTTGAGTTCCCACGGGACGATCCAGCTGGGACGGTCCAGGCCGAGCGCGCCCGCGGTCAAGGCGATGGCGTCCTGGCGGCGCGGATCGCGGGATGTGATCGGCGCGACGATGACCTGAGGATTGCGCCCTTCGCTCACCGCCAGGACAACCACACAGGGCCGCTCCTTGACCGGGTCCTCGCGCCCGGCCTCGGACTGGTGCGACCACAGGAAGCCGTATGGCAGAACATCGCCCGGCGCCGGCAGGCGGCTAGGCGATGATGGTATCGCCATCTTCGGCGGTCATGTTCGGATTCCACAGCTCGTCCAGGCCGGCCTCGATCAGGCCGGCGAGGTCGTCGGGCAGGTTTTCGATGCGATAGGCGCGGCGGTCGCGCGCCTTGAGTCGCTGGTACTCGTCGAACGCCATCAACACGTGCCGCGGGCGCCCCTTGGCGGTGATCACGATGGGTCCCCGCAGGGCGCGATCGGACACCTCGCCCCAGCTTCGTTGAATCTGGTTCACGGGGACCCTGACTTCCGCGTTCGCCATCTCATCCGTCCGCCTATCCGGTTCCACATGCGCACGATATCATATATGTCATTGCTGTCGCTATCCTATCCCTCGACGACCCGCAACACCTCCACCGGCCCGCCCGGTTGGGCATCCTCGAAGACGCCGACGCTCAAGATTCCCGTCCACGCCGCGCCGGTGTCGAGATTGGTGCGGTGGGGCAGGCGTTCGGGGCGCGTCATCTCCGGCTTCAGACGCCACCTGGGGGTGTGGCCGTGAACCACGTGGCAGGGCAGGGCTTCGGCGGGGGCCGTGAGGAAGGGCTCGCGAATCCACATTAGGGTCTGGGGGTCCTGGTCTGCCAGCGAAACGCCCGGCTCGACCCCGGCGTGGACATAGAGGCGATGGGCGTCGCGGTGGAAGAGCGGCAGGCGCTCCAGCCAGTCGAGGTGAGCCGAAGGGACGCCGTCTTGCCCGCCATAGGACAGGAGGGTTTCGTCGCCCACGTTGGCGATCCAGAGTCCCAGCCCGCCCCGTTCCCGGTCGCGGAAAGCCTCGATCATCAGATCCTCGTGGTTGCCCTTGAGGCAGATCCACCACGATCCCGCCGCGAGCGCCATCAGGGTCTCGACGACGCCGCGGGAGTCCGGCCCCCGATCGACGTAGTCGCCCAGGCAGACCACCTTGTGGGGCGCCCGATCGGCACGAGACTCGGCGTGGTCGACGATGGCGCGTTGGGCGCGGCGCAGGAGGTCCAGGCGCCCGTGAAGATCGCCGATGGCGTAGGTGAGGGGGGATATGGGCGTGGTCATGCGGTGCGTGTCTTGTAGCGGCCCGGCACCCCCTCCGTCACGCCGATCAAGTCGAGGGGATGTAAGCGTTCGCGCCTCACACATCCAAACTCTAACGTCACCACCGGGCTTGTCCCGGTGGCCCATGACCCAGCCGTTTGCCGTGGCCGCGCTTAGGCGCGGCCAAAGCCCACAGCGGAGTCATGGGTGGCCGGGACTTGCGCCCGGCCATGACGTTCTCCTTGGGTCCCCACCACCTCGCCCATGCCATCGGCGCTTTCACCTTGACATAATCATATAACGATATCTTTATATCCGCATGTCCATGAGCTGCGACCAGACGGTGGAGGTGTTGCGCGCGGCGGGCGAGCCGACGCGGCTGCGCATTCTGGC
>JALYTR010000187.1 GCA_030854165.1 Pseudomonadota bacterium
GACCCAGACTGCCCACGATTCCGAGGCCGCCGTCACCCTGGACGATAACGCCCTCAACCCCAACTACGCCTATGTCGATGACAACGGCCGCAAGCATGTCGTCTGGTTCCTCGACGCGGCCACCCTGTTCAATCAGATGAAGGTCTCCGACGCCTTCCGGCCCATGGGCTACGCTCTGTGGCGGATGGGATTCGAGGATCCAGCGGTGTGGCGATATTTCCGCCAGCCCTACGATTCGGCCAGGCCGGTCGGCCTGGAAGCCATCGCGCCGGGGGTCGGGGTGGATTTCGACGGCACGGGCGAGGTTCTGCACGTGGACGCCTCGCCCAAGGGCGGGCGCCGGACCATCGAGACCGACCCCGACACCGGCCTGATCTCGGGCGAAGCCTATCAGGTGATGCCGACCTCCTATGTCATCGACCGCTATGGCGCCCACCCCGGCTGGGTGGCGCTGACCTTCGACGATGGGCCGGACGGCCGCTGGACACCGAAAATCCTGGACATTCTGAAGGCCAAGCACGCCACCGCGAGCTTCTTCGTCATCGGTCAGAACATGCAGGCCAAGCCCGGCCTGGTGCAGCGCGAGGTGCGCGAGGGCCAGATGGTCGGCAACCACACCTGGACCCACCCCAATATCGCCGCCACGCCGCTCGCCCAGACCGATCTGGAGATCAATACAACCCAGCGCCTGTTCGAGGTTCTGACCGGCAAGTCGATGCGCTTTTTCCGACCTCCCTATTTCGGCGACGCCGAGCCCTCGACACCCGGCGAAGTGGAGCCGCTGCTGGTGGCGCAGCGGCTGGGCTATCTGATCGTCGGCCTGCGTATCGATCCGGACGACTGGAAGAAGCCCGACGCCAAGTTGATCGTCCAGCGCACCCTGGCCCGACTGGCTGATACCGGGCCGAACGCCGGCCAGGTGGTGCTGCTGCACGACGCCGGCGGCGACCGCAGCCGCACCGTTCTGGCGCTGCCGGCCCTCATCGATGCGCTGCGGGCGCACGGCTACCGCCTGGTGACGGTCGATCAACTGGCCGGCATGAGCCGCGCCGACGCCCTGCCGCCCACCTCGCGTTCGTCGGTGGAGCTGATGCTCGACCGCCTGGGTTTCGGCTTCTTCCGCTATCTCTACGCCGCCATGCAGGGATTGTTTCTGGTCGCCATCGTGTTGGGCGTCGCGCGCCTGGCCTTTCTGGGCGTTCTCTCTCTCACCCACCGATTGCGAGCGCCGGGCCGCGCGCCGCCGATGCTCGATCCAGAGGAGGGCCCGCTCGTCAGTGTTCTGATCCCCTGCTTCAATGAGGAAAAGGTGATCGTCGCCTCGGTGGCCCGCATCCTGGGCTCCAACTGGAAGCGCCTGGAGATCCTGGTTCTCGACGACGGATCGTCCGACAACACCGCAGCCGTTGTGCGCGCCGCCTACGGCGCCGAGCCGCGGGTCAAGCTGCTGTCCTTCGCCAACGGCGGCAAGGCCACCGCGCTCAACCGGGGGCTGGCCCAGACCCATGGCGACATCGTCGTGGCCCTGGACGCCGACACCCTGTTCCCCCCCGACACCCTACCCAGGCTGGCCCGCTGGTTCGCCGATCCGAGGGTCGGCGCGGTGGCCGGCAACGCCATCGTCGGCAACCGACTGAACCTCATCACCCGCTGGCAGGCGCTGGAATATGTCACCGCCCAGAACCTTGAGCGGCGCGCCCTGGCCGCCCTGGGTGCGGTAACCGTGGTGCCCGGCGCGGTCGGCGCCTGGCGGCGCGCCGCCTTGACGCAGCTGGGCGGCTATCCCGCCGACACCCTGGCCGAGGATCAGGACCTGACCCTGGCCTTCCAGCGGGCCGGCTGGCGGGTGGAGTTCGATTCGTCGGCGCGGGCCTACACCGAGGCCCCCGACACTGTCGCCGGCCTGCTCAACCAGCGCTTCCGCTGGTCGTTCGGCACCCTGCAATGCCTGTGGAAGCATCGCGCCGGCCTGTTCAACCCCAAGCGTCCGGTCCTCGGCTTCGTCGCCCTGCCGCAAATCTGGCTCTTCCAGATCATCCTCACCGTCGCCGCGCCCCTGGTCGATCTGGCCATCGTCTCCAGCTTGGCCTGGGCCATCTACAGCCGCGCCTATCACCCGGTGGAATGGTCGCCGGACGACTTCTTCCGCTCTCTGTTCTATTGGGCGGCCTTCATCTTTCTGGACCTTTCGGCCGGCGCTTTGGGGATGGCGCTGGAGCGCAGGGCGCCCTGGCGCGATCTCATCTGGCTCCCCATCCAGCGCTTCGGCTATCGCCAGCTGATGTATTTCGTGGTGGTGAAGTCGGTGGTCAGCGCCATCAGAGGCTACCGGGTCGGCTGGGGAAAGCTGGAGCGCCGGGCGACGGCCGTCATGGGCCGGGCGACTTAAGAAGGAAGGGTCGGGCGACGATGAAATGGGCCGCGCCCTGCGTCGCGGCGCTCGCCGCGTTCCTTGGCGTTCAGGCCCTGGCCCGCGCCGCCCCTCCCCTCGGCGAGGTGACGATCGACCTTGCCGGCGGACCAGTGAATCGCATCGTTCCCGACCAGGCCTTTGGCGCGGCGCTGGATGGCATGGAGCGCGGCGGGGTCGAGCGGCTGTTCACACCGTTCAATATCGCCGCGATGCGCGGCGCCGGCCTGAAGTCGGTCACCTACCGCACCCGCGCCGAGTTGGGGATCGAGGCGTGGCACTGGAGCGAGGCGGGATCGTGGAGCGACGCCGCGCACACGCAAGGCTATTGGACAGGCGACCCCAACAGCGCCCCGAGCGGCCGCGTGACCTGGGGCTACGCCCTGCCTAGGCGGGGAGACACAGTCGATCAGGCCAATGACGCTGGCTATTCAAGGCTCGACGACGGCGATCCGGCCACTTTCTGGAAGAGCAATCCCTATCTGGATCGCCGCTACACCGGCGTCGCGAGCCGCCCCCAGTGGATCGTCGCCGATCTGGGCAAGTTGGCGGGAATCGACGCGGCGCGGATCGAGTGGGCGACGCCCTTCGCCACGCGCTACGAGATCCAATACTGGACGCGCGCCGATCCCTACGACGACGCCGGCCATTGGGCTGTTTTTCCCGAGGGGCGCATCGTCGACGATCGGCCTGACGAGACCGTGACCACACTGGGCCGCCGGCCCATCCTGGCCCGCTTCGTGCGCATCCTGCTCCTCGCCTCGTCCGGAACCGCGCCGGTCGGATCGACCGATCCGCGCGACGGCCTGGGCTATGCGGTGCGCGAAATCCATATCGGTGTTGTGGACGCGCGCGGCGCCTTCCGCGACAGGCTGCGCCACGGCGCCGGGCGGAACAGGCAATCGGCGATCGTCGTCTCATCGACCGATCCTTGGCACCGCGCGATCGACCGCGACCTGGACCTGGAGCAGCCCAGTTTCGACCTCGTCTATACAAGCGGGATCACCAATGGCCTGCCCATGATGGTTCCGGTCGGCGTCCTCTATGACACGCCGCAAAATGCGGTGGCGGAAGTCCGCTATCTGAAGGCCAGGGGCTACCGCGTCCGCCAGGTCGAACTGGGCGAGGAACCGGATGGTCAAAGCGTCGCCCCGGAGGACTACGCCGATCTCTACCTGGAAACCGCCCGCGCCCTTCACCGTTTGGACCCGACCCTCGAACTGGGCGGCCCTAGCCTGCAGAGCGCTTTCACCGACACCTGGCCCGACCCGGGCGGCGGGCGTTCGTGGACGAGGCGGTTCATCGCCCGGCTGAAGGCGCGCGGGGCCTTGAGCGAACTGAACTTCTTCTCCTTCGAGCATTATCCCTTCGACGACCTGTGCGGCCCCTTGGGGTCCAAGCTGCTGGCCGAAACCAATCTGATGGCCAGCGCCGTCGCTGACTCAAGACGCGACGGGGTGCCCGACGCGATACCCTGGGTCATTAGCGAATACGGCTTTTCGGCCTTTTCCGGCCGGGCGATGTCGCAGCCGCCCAGCGTCCTTCTCGACGCCGACATCGTCGGCGGGTTCCTCACCCTGGGCGGCCAGGGCGCCTACATGTTCGGCTACGGTCCCAACTGGCCGGCCAACCAGCATGCGCCCTGCGCCGGCTTTGGCAACATGATGTTCTTTCAGGCCGACGCCCAAGGTCGGGCGGGGCCGCCCATGCCCGCCTACTATTTCGCCCGCCTGCTGACCGGCGAGTGGGCGCAAGGGGGAAGCGCGCCCAACCTCGTTTACCGCGCCGCCTCCGACATCCGCGATCCTCTGGGGCGCCCGCTGGTGACGACCTACGCCCTGAGGCGTCCGGACGGGGTCTGGTCGGTCATGCTGGTCAACCGAGACCCGGCGGGCGCTTACCGGGTGAGGGTGGTGTTCAATGGCGGCTGGAAGGAGCCGGCGCTGGGCGGGCGCGGCGGCCTCGATGTCGCGGTCTATGGGCCGGATCGCTATCGATGGAAGGACGCGGGACCGGCCAGCCATCCCCTCCTCGATCTGCCGCCAAGGCGCCTCGCCCTTCCCGCCGGCGCACCCCTCACCCTGCCGCCCTGGTCGCTGACCGTGGTGCGTGGATCGGGGCCGCCGGGTTAGGGGCGGCAGGATGCGCGCAGTTCGATTGCGCGCCGCGGACCCCCTCCCTATAAGCCCCCGCGCGGCCTCGCCATTTTCACGCCCACCCGGAACGTGCCCCCATGGACCTCCACGAACATCAGGCCAAGGCGCTTCTCGCCGAGTTCGGCGTTCCCGTCCCGCGCGGCTATCCGGCCTTTTCCATCGAAGAGGCCGTGGCGGCGGCGGAGAAGCTTGGCGGGGCGGTGTGGGTGGTGAAGGCGCAGATCCACGCCGGCGGGCGGGGCAAGGGTGGCGGGGTCAAGGTCGTCAAGTCGCTGGATGACGTTCGCGCCGAGGCGACGCGGATGCTGGGCATGACGCTCGTGACTCACCAGACGGGCCCGAAGGGCAGGGTGGTGCGGCGGCTTTATATCGAGGAGGGAGCGGCCATCGCGCGCGAGCTTTATCTCTCGCTGCTGGTCGATCGCGAAACCAGCCGGGTGTCGGTGGTGGCGTCAACCGAGGGCGGCATGGATATCGAAGCGGTGGCGCACGACACGCCCGAGCGGATCGAGACCTTTTCCATCGACCCGGCCACCGGCCCATGGCCGCATCACGCCCTGGCCCTGGGCCGGGCGCTGAAGCTCACTGGCGAAAGCTCCAAACAGCTGCGAACCCTTCTGCCGGCCCTCTACAAGGCCTTCGTAGCCAAGGACATGAGCCTTTTGGAGATCAACCCACTGATCGTCACCGCCGAGGGCGCTTTGACGGTGCTCGATGCAAAGGTGTCGATCGACGACAACGCCCTCTATCGCCATCCGGAATTGGTGGCCCTGCGCGACG
>JALYTR010000188.1 GCA_030854165.1 Pseudomonadota bacterium
CCGCAGGTGAAGCCGCGGGCGGGACGCCCGCGCTCCGATTTTCCCTAAGCCTTGGCCAGACCTTCCAGGCGGTCCGGCCCCACCGCCGCCACGGCGGCTTTGAGGTCGTCGATGCCGGCGGCATTGCCTTCGGCCGAGACCAAGAATCGATTGGCGACAATGACGTTGTATTCTCCGCTCTTGGAGTTGCGGTCCCATTTCTCCACCGTCAGGCGGCCGCCCGCCGTGGACGTCTTCTCATAGCCGCTCGCCGTCTCGTTGCTCGCCTGTACGCCCATCGCCCCGGCCATGCCGGCCAGGGCGCCCAGGGCGCCCATATCGGTGACCCTCAGGGTGATGCGCGCCCCGTCCTTGGCGTAAACCGCCTCGGCGTTGGAGCTGGCGACGCCCGCTGCGCCAGCGGACTGTGCCGATAGCTCGGTCCTGGGCAATCCCGCCACGGTGTCAGGCAGGAAAGCCTTGAGCTTTTCCGGGTCGATGGCGACAACGGTCTTGCCATTCGCCTGACCGACGCGCGCCGCCTGCGCGGCGACCGCCATCTGCCGCGACGCCGCCTCCAGCCTGGCGAGGTTGCCGTTGTGGTAGGCCGCCTGGCTGAATGCCGCGGCGCCACCCAACGCCGCGCCGACCACCAGAGAGGCGGTCATCAGGAAAATGATCCAGCCGATGATCATGTTGACGACGATGGCGGCGATCAGGGTCACGACAAAGTAGCCGGCGGTTTTTTCCGGAGGCGACTTCATCAACTTGGGCAGGCCCACGTAGAGGGTGTAGAGCCCGTAGAAGGCGGCGATGATGGCCAAAATGCCCAACAGGGGAACGATGTTGAGAATGCCGGCGACCCACGCGGCGGTATAGGAATAGACTGCCAGCTTCATCGCCTGGACCTGGTTCTTCTGGCCGTCGAAACTCGGCGCCAGGGCGTCGATGATGAAGCCCACGATGAACACGCCAATCAGGGACGCCACATAGCTCACCACTGCGATCACGACGATCGGCACGATCGTCCAATGGATGAACAGCAGGTGCGAGAGGATCAGCGCGACGGGCGGAATCGCCGCCAGGATGCAGGCGTAGCCGGTAAACAGCCCCTGGGTCGTCGCCGGTTCGGTATCGATGATGTCCCACTCGGCCCTCGGGTGAAGCAGGATTCCCTGCATCCGCGCGACCAGCCCGCCCCGTTTTGGGTCTTCAACAATACTCATCGTCAGCCCTCCCTACGCGATATCGGTATCGCCTCGACGAAGCTAACCCAAGGCATCGGCCTTGGCGAGGGGCGATCATCGACCAATTACGGTGGTCGCCGCCGCGCTGAGCGGCGCGCCGGCCAACATGGAGAGGCTGATCAGATTGGTGAGCCAATTGGTGATCAGCGTGACCGCGAAGGCGCCAAATCCGACTCCGACGCAGTAGCCGACCATGTCTTCGCGGGGTGTTTTCATCAGCGTGGGGATGCCCAGGCAAAGGATATAGAATCCATACACGCCGGCGATCATGGCCAGAAAACCCGGGATGGGCATGACGTATAGAAAGCCGACAACCCACCCGGCGGTATGGGAATAGACGGAGAGTTTCATGGCTTGGATCAGGCTTCTCTGGCCGTGGTAGATCGGCGCCAGGGCATTGATGACAAGGCCCATGATCAAGACATCGGTCAGCGAAACTCCATAGCGGATCGCCGAGATCCCGGCGATCGACCCAGCCCGCCAATGGGTGACGAGCAGGTGCTGCGGTATTTCCGCAATCGGTCGGATCGCCGCCAGGATGCAGGCGTAACCGAGGAACAATCCAAGAATGGTCGCGGGTTCGGCGTCGTTGACCTCCCACTCAACTTCGGTGCGCACCAGGATGGCCCACGCCCGCCCGATGAGGCCGGGCCGCCTCGGCTCTTCCACGATGCTCACATTCAGCTTTCCTGATCGAGGGCTCGGCGTCGATCCGACGCTAGCCCAACCTCGCCGTTCTGGCGAGGCGGCGCTGGCATAACCAGATAGGGCGTCCGCCGCGCCGGTGCGGTAGCATGAACTCTCTTCGAATCGGAGCGCCATGGCCCGCGACGGCGCCATCTATGCCTGCCAGTCCTGCGGCGCGGTCCATTCCAAGTGGGCCGGCCAGTGCGGGGCGTGCGGGGCGTGGAATTCCCTGGCCGAGGAAGTGATTTCGCGACCGCCCGGCGCCCTGGCCCCGGCGCGGGGGGCCAAGGCCCGGGGCCTCGCCTTTGAGGCGCTGGATGCCCTGTCCCCCGCCCCGTCGAGGATCGTCACCGGCGTCGGCGAATTCGACCGGGTGTGCGGCGGCGGCGTCGTGCCCGGATCGGCGATCCTGCTGGCCGGCGATCCTGGAGTTGGCAAGTCGACCCTTCTGCTGCAGGTGTGCGGCGAGGCGGCCAGGCGCGGCGCGGCCTGCGCCTACATCTCCGGCGAGGAGGCGGCCGCTCAGATCCGCATCCGCGCCCAGCGCATGGGCCTCGCCGACGCGCCGGTGAAGCTGGCCGCCGAAACCGCCCTGCGCGATATCGTCGATGCGCTCAAGAAGGATGCGTTCGATCTGGTGGTCATCGATTCGATCCAGACCTTGTGGAGCGACGCGCACGAGGCGGGGCCGGGCTCGGTCACCCAGGTGCGCGCCTGCGCCGGCGAACTGGTGCGCCTGGCCAAGCGGCGCGGCGTCGCGGCGATCCTGGTCGGCCACGTCACCAAGGACGGTCAGATCGCCGGGCCGCGCGTGGTCGAGCACATGGTGGACGCCGTCCTCTCCTTCGAGGGCGAGCGGGGCTATCCGTTCCGGATTCTGCGCGGGGCCAAGAACCGCTTCGGCGCCACCGACGAGATTGGCGTCTTCGAAATGGGCGACGCGGGTCTGGCGGAGGTCAAGAATCCCTCGGCGCTGTTTCTGAACGATGGCGGTCAGCGGGCGGCCGGCGCGGCGGTGTTCGCCGGCATCGAGGGCTCCCGGCCGGTGCTGGTGGAATTCCAGGCCCTGGTGGCGCCGTCCGTGTACGGAACGCCCCGCCGGGCGGTGGTCGGCTGGGACGCCGGGCGCCTGGCCATGGTTATGGCGGTGCTGGAAGCGCGTTGCGGCCTTGGATTAGCCACGCGCGATGTCTATCTGAACGTCGCCGGGGGTCTTAGGATCAGCGAACCGGCGGCGGACCTGGCGGCGGCGGCGGCTCTCGCCTCCTCGGCCCTGGAAGCCGCCCTGCCGCAGGACTGCGTGGTGTTCGGCGAGATCAGCCTCTCGGGAGATGTTCGTCCGGTGAGCCGAATGGAGATGCGCCTGAAGGAGGCCGCCAAGCTGGGCTTCTCCCGCGCCCTGGCCCCCATCGCCGCGGATGGCGGCTCGGGCGTGGCCATCACCGGCGTCGCGCGCCTGGCCGACGCCGTGGCGCGGATCGGCGACAATCGATGGGATTGACCCAGTTCGACATCGTGGCCGGCCTGGTGCTGGCCGTCTCGGGCCTCATCGGCCTGGCGCGCGGCGCGACGCGGGAGGTCACCACCGTGATCGCCTTCGTCCTGGCGGCGATCACCGCGGTCTTCGGCCTGCGCTTCACCGGACCCCTCGCCCGGCATTTCATCGCCACGCCGTGGATCGCCAACACCGTCGCCATCCTCATCGTGTTCGTGATTGTCTACATCGTCCTGCGCATGATAGGCGGCAGGCTGACGCATGGCGTGCGGCAAACCATTCTTTCCGGCTTCGATCGCGCCCTGGGCTTCGCCATCGGCCTGGTCCGAGGCTTGGTCGTGATCGGCCTCTTCACCCTCCTCATCAACGCCGCCACGCCCGATCGAATGCCGGCCTGGATTACCCGCGCAAAACTCTATCCTCTGGCCAACGTCGCCGGGGGCGCTCTGCGCGCCTTCGCGCCGCAAGGCTTTAAGGTCGCCCATGACGTGGCCACCGGCGCCGAGCAGGCGGTGACGAGCGTGAGGCGCGGCGAAACCGATGCGCAACGCAAGAGCATGGACGATCTGGTGGAGAAATCGCGGTGAGCCCTGACGACGATCAGCTTCGCCTGGAATGCGGCGTGTTCGGGGTGTTCGGCGTCCCCGAGGCCTCGGGCGTGGTGGCGCTGGGACTGCACGCCCTGCAGCATCGCGGCCAGGAGGCCTGCGGCATCGCGGCCTTCGACGGACATGGCTTCCATACCGAGCGGCATCTGGGCCATGTGGCCGACGCCTTTTCCGGCGGCGATCTGACCCAGCGCCTGCCCGGTCGTGCCGCCATCGGCCACACCCGCTATTCCACCGCCGGCGGCAGCTTCCTGCGCAACGGCCAGCCGATGTTCGCCGACCTGCAGACCGGCGGCATCGCCATTGCCCACAACGGCAACCTCACCAATTTCCTGACCCTTCGCGAGCATCTGGTTTCCGACGGCGCGATCTTCCAATCGACGTCGGATTCCGAGGTCATCCTCCACCTCATCGCCCGCTCGAGGAAAGGCAAGCTGGTGGCCCGGTTCATCGACGCGCTCAGCCGGATCGAAGGCGGCTACGCCCTGGTCGCCCTTACCAACAAGAAGCTGATCGGGGTGCGCGACCCCTTGGGCATCCGCCCCCTGGTGCTGGGAGAGCTGGACGGCAAGGCGGTGTTCGCTTCGGAAACCCGCGCCCTGGGCATGGTCGGGGCAAAGTTCGTGCGCGACGTCGAGCACGGAGAGATGGTGGTGGTTTCCGACGACGGCGTCGAATCCATTCGCCCCTTCCCCGCCGCCAAGGCCCGGCCGTGTGTCTTCGAATACGTCTATTTCGCCATGCCCGACAGCGTGGTCAACGGCCGCTCGGTCTATGAGGTGCGCAAGCGCCTGGGCCGGCGTCTGGCGCAGGAGAGCGGCGTCCCGGCCGATGTCGTCGCGCCCGTCCCCGATTCGGGGGTTCCAGCGGCGATCGGCTATGCCCAGGAAAGCGGCATCCCCTTCGAGATGGGCATCATCCGCAACCACTATGTGGGCCGGACTTTCATCCAGCCCACCCAGGACGCCCGCGAGATGAGCGTGCGCATGAAGCTCAGCCCCAACCGCGCGGTTCTAGCCGGCAAGCGGGTGATGCTGATCGACGATTCCATCGTGCGCGGCACCAATTCGGTGCGCGTGGTGCGCATGGTGCGCGAGGCTGGCGCCGCGGAAGTTCACCTGCGGAGCGCCTCGCCGCCCCTTAGATGGCCGGACTTCTACGGCATCGACATGCCCGACCGCGACAAGCTCCTGGCCGCCGACCGCAGTTTGGAGGAGATGGCCCAGATGCTGGAGGTGGACAGTCTCGCGTTCCTATCGATCGAGGGCCTCTACTG
>JALYTR010000189.1 GCA_030854165.1 Pseudomonadota bacterium
GGCCCGTCTTCACCATCAGGTCGATGAGACCCGTGAGCCATTTTTCGTAGTAGCTCATGCGCAGATAGTCCGGACCCGGAATAAGTTCCCGCTGATGGCGCGATGCGTCGAGGGTCCAGCGGCCCCAGGCGCCGACCGCCAGGGTGAGGGCAAGAACGCGCGCCTCCCAGGCCGCATGGAACACCGGCTCGCCGGCTTCGGGGGCGATGGGGCCCAGGCCATGCAGGCCGCCCATGTCGTGCACCCCGTTCACGCCGCGACGCTCACCCGCGCGACCCCGATCATGGCGTCGCGGCTGACCAGGGCGGCGAGGGCGTCTTCGCTGAAGGCCTCGGTTCCGGCCGGGCGCTCCGGAAGGACCAGGTAGCGCACCTCGGCGGTGGAATCCCAAACGCGGATCTCGACATCGTCGCCGATCGCGAGGCCGAACTCGGCCAGCACCTCGCGCGGATCGATCACCGCGCGCGAGCGGTAGGGCGAGGACTTGTACCAGACCGGCGGCAGGCCCAGCACCGGCCAGGGATAGCAGGAGCACAGAGTGCAGACGACGAGGTTGTGGACCTCGGGCGTATTCTCGACCGCGATCATGTGCTCGCCCTGACGACCGCCGAAGCCGAGTTCCGCGATCGCGGCGGTGGCGTCATCCAGCAGACGCGCCCTGTAGGCTGGATCGCTCCAGGCGCGAGCCACGACCTTGGCCCCGTTTCGCGGCCCAACCTTGTGCTCATAGGTCTCGACGATGGCGTCCAGGGCCGCCGGATCGACGAGCCCCTTGTCCACCAACAGGGATTCCAGCGCCTTCACGCGCAGGGCCAGATCGGACGGCGGTTCCTGACCGTGGTCGTGATGATGGGGATGAGGGTGATCGTTCATGAGCCCTCCTTCCCCTCGCTACTTCCGTCCCGCCTTGCGGGCGGCGTACTTCGCGTCGCGCTTGGCCTTCTGTTCGGCCTTGGTGAGGGCTTTGCGTTCCTTGCGGTCGCCGCGCTTGGCTTCCAGGGCGGCTTCCGCCGCGGCCAGGGCCACGAGGCGGGCGGCTTCCTTGGCTTCGGCGCGAGCCTGGCGGACGCCGGCCAGTTCGCGCGCCTTGATCGCGTCCCGGCTTTCGAAGACGGGGGCGGTCACGGTCGGCTTGGGGCGCAGCTTGGCCACCAGGGCCTTCTTGGCGTCGGCCTGGGCGCTGAGGCGATCGGCGAAACCGGTTTTGAGCGGGTCCTTCATGGGTCCTTCGGAAGGGTGAAATCAGGGCGCGCCCCTCAAAGCGCAAAACGGCCCGTTAGAGCAATATGGTTTGAGGCGGAAACGCCTCAAAGCTGAATCTTGCTCCAAATTCTTAACGTGGAGCCGGATTCAGACTTCGTATACGAAGCCATCCGGCTCTAGGCAATGTCCCGCCCGTCAAGGATCAGCCGCGCGCCGCGCTGCAGGGTCAGATAACTCCACGCCCAGGTGAAGGCGACGATGAAGCGGTTGCGAAGGCCGATGAGGAAATAGATGTGGATAGCGCTCCAGAACAGCCAGCCGATGAGGCCGGTCAGGCGAACCGGACCCAGATCGACCACCGCCGCCTTGCGCCCGATGGTGGCCAGGTCGCCGTAGTTCTTGTAGCGGAACGGCGCGCTGTTCGCGTTGCCGGCCGCGCGGGCGGCGATCGCGCGACCCACATAGCGGCCCATCTGCTTGGCGGCGGCGGCGAGGCCGGGGACCTGTCGGCCCTTTTTGTCGGTGACGGTCGCCGTATCGCCGATCACGAAGATCTCCGGCAGGCCCGGCGCGGTGAGGTCGGCCTCCACCCGCACCCGTCCGGACCGGTCATGATCGGCCCCGAGCCAGGCCGCCGCGTCCGAACCGCGCACCCCGGCCGCCCAGACCACCGTGCCGGCGTCGATCCGGCCGCTCTTCACATCCACCCCGCGCTCGTCGCATCCGGTCACCGGCGTGTTGGTCATCACCTCGACGCCCATGGCTTCCAGGGTGCGCTGGGCGTAGTCGGCCAGGCGATCGGGGAAGGCGGCCAACAGACGCGGGCCGGCCTCGATGAGCACCACCCGCGCGGTGCGCGGATCGATGTGGTGAAAATCGCGCGGCAGGGCCTCGCGGGCGACCTCGGCGATGGCCCCGGCCAGTTCGACCCCGGTCGGGCCGCCGCCCACCACCACGAACGTCAGCAGGCGCCGCTGGCCGGCCGCGTCTTCCATCAACTCGGCCTGCTCGAAGGCGGTGAGCAGCCGCTGGCGGATGCGCGTGGCGTCCTCGATGCGCTTCAATTCGGGCGCGACCGCGGCCCAGTCGTCATGGCCGAAATAGAATGGCCGCGCCCCGGTGGCGACGACCAGATAGTCGTAGTCGAACGACAGGACGCCGGCGCGCACCCGCCGCGCCACGGTGTCGATGCCGTTCACCTGCGCCATCACCACCCGGGCGTTCTTCTGGCCCGACAGCAGGCCGCGGATCGGCCACGCGATATCGGCCGGCGAGAGGGCGGCGGTCGCCACCTGATAGAGCAGGGGCTGGAAGGTATGGTGGTTCTGGCGGTCGATGAGGGTCACATCCACCGGCGCCCCGGCCAGCGCCTTTGCGGTCTCCAGGCCGCCGAACCCGCCGCCGACGATCACCACCCTGGGGCGGGGCTCGCCTCTGGCGGTCGGCGCCGCCGGGGCGATCACTTCGCCAGCATCGGCCGGCCTTCATGGGCGACGAGCAGGTCGTGCATGTCGTCGGCATGCTCTTCCTCGACGCTCAGGATCCATTGGACCATGCGCTTGGTGGTCGGATCGTCGTTGCCGAAATAGCGGACCAGTTCGCGGTAGTGCTCCACCGCGATGCGCTCGGCGATCAGGTTCTCCTTGATCATGTCGATCAGGCTCGGGCCGGTGGAATATTGCGACGCCGAGCGGCTGGCCAGGCCCTCCGGGTCGAAGTTCGGCTCGCCGCCGAGCTGGGTGATCCGCTCGGCCACCGCCATCATATGCTCCTGCTCTTCCTTGGCGTGCTCGGCGAACTCCGCCTTGACCCCCTCGCTGGAGATACCCGTCGCGGTGATCGAGTGCATGGTGTAGCGCAGCACACAGACGATCTCGGTGGCCAGCACCGATTGCAGGATGGCGATCGTCTGCTTCGGATCGCCCTTGTAGTTGGGAGTCAGGGCCCCGTCAGCGATGTCCTTGCGCGCCCGCGCCCGCAGGGTCTTGACGTCGGTGAGGAAGGGCGTGGTGGTCTTCGGCGCGGTGGCGGACATGGTGTCTCCTCAAAATGGCAGGGGACGCCGGGCCCTCGGCGGGCCGACGCTCGGCCGCTGAACGCGAAGTGGGGCCGGCGGGTTCCGAGCAGACCAATGGCGCATGGAATCCGGCGCCTGGCGCCCATGAAGGGCCGCCACCATCGTCACGTCGGCGCCATCGGACAGACGTCCCTAGACGTCTCACAAGGATTGGAAAGCGATCATTGACCGGGCGCGCGCAGGCGCGTCCGCGGCGCCCCACCACCCGCACCGGCTGATCGCGCCGGCGCGGGTGACTGACGACAAGGCCCGCTGGGGGCCCGGCGATCAGCTTACTTCGAGAGGGACAGATCCCGGACGGTCGATGAGCCGTGCTTGATCCAGATTCCCCGCCTGTCGGTCGAACAACCGCCGGGCTTGCTCTTGTAGTTGTCCAGGGCCACCGAGCCGTAGGTGCCGAGGCCACCGCCAGTCCCGAAGGTGTTGGCGCCATAGTCCAAATTGTAGATCTGGGTGGGGGCGGAACTTGTGATCGTCATCGTCGCCACCGTGCCGCAGAAACTGACCGACAATACGGCGGGGCTGGGCACCTCCGACGTGAGCGCGAAAAAGTCACCCCCGCCGTTGTTGCCGGTGTAGAAGGCGCCGTTCGAGAAATTGCCGTCGCCAGTTTGCGCTTGAATCTTCACGAAGGCGTTGTTGCCGCCGGCGATATTGCCCGAGGCGACCGCGCCGTACTCCAGGTCAGTGCTGGTCGTGTAGACCGTGGCGCGCACCGATGTGTCGCTGCTGGACTGCGTGTCGTAGCCAAGCGATCCCGTCGCGCCTTGCAACCGATTGCTGTTGATGAACAGCGAACCGAACGGAATGACCCAACGGGGTCCCAGATTCGGGCGGTTGAAGTGGTCGTGGGCGGCCAGCGCGGAGGTGGCGCAAAGGACGGCCGCCAGGCCGACTGGGAGAAAAGTGCGTTTCATGATGTTTCCTCTCGACGAATTGAATTTTGCGGGAACTGATGTCCCCACACACGCCCGGAATTTATCCGATATCCCCGATCCCCGGGTTGAACCTAGGTTGGAGCGAATGAAGCACCATTCCGAGGCCCGATCAAGCTCCGCACGCCGCGTACCGACGAAAGGGGGACCGAAAGGGGGACGGGAAGAATTTCCGCCTTTCGTTCCGATTGCGAAACTGTGCCGCTATCGCGCGTCTCGCCCAGGGCGTTAGGAACCCGGCGCCGGCGTCCGGTGCTTTTCGCTAGGTGGCCTCGACCGCTCCAGCCGGCGTCGATTGCAGTTTGGCCACCAGTTCGGCGAGTTCGCGAACCGCCGTGGTGAGGTTCAGCACCTCTTTTTCGCGCAGCTGGTCCATCTTCTGGTGCAGGAGCTCGATCTCCAGTTCCGCCTTGATGTTCACCCGATGGTCGGTCTCGGCGGCGGCGCGATCGACATCCTGCTGGCGGTTCTGGCTCATCATGATGAAGGGCGCGGCGTAGGCGGCCTGGAACGACAGGGCCAGGTTGAGAAGGATGAACGGATAGGGGTCCCAGCGTTGCACAAATGCGGTGACGTTGAGGACGATCCACATCAGCAGCAACACCGACTGGACGATGATGAACGGCCACGAGCCCATGGTCGCCGCCACCTTGTCGGCCACCCTTTGGCCAAGGGTGAGGCGCCGCTCGCTTCGTGTCGCGCCGGCCAGGGCCAGGCGGGCGCCGCGTCGCAGCCGTCGCAGTTCGGCGAGCAACCGCTCCTCGGTTTCGTGGAGATTGGTTTCGATGTCCGAGGCCAGCTCCATGCCGATTTCCTCCGATGCCCGCCTCAGGGCCGCGCGGGGCGGGAGGCGAAATAGGCGATGAGATCGGCCCGCAGGCGCGGATCGTGGATGGCCACCGCCATGGCCGTGCCGGGGACGGCATTGCCCGGGCCGGAAAGGAATCGATCCAGCGTCGGCCCGCTCCACACGATGCCCGACGCCGCCAGGGCCGGCGTGTAGTGGAAGCCGCCGCCCGCCACATGGCACGTGGCGCAGCGGCCTTCGAACAGGCTCGCCC
>JALYTR010000190.1 GCA_030854165.1 Pseudomonadota bacterium
CTTCTCCAGCCGTTCGAGAAACGGCGTGTGCCCCCATCGCCCAAGGGAATAGTAGAGGGCGTCGCCCACCAGGTCGGCCGCCACCAGCATGGCGAAAACCAGCAGGCCGTCGAACTGTCCCGACGCGACCAAGGCCCCGGCGACAAGCGTCACCGCCGGCCCCTCCACCACCGCGATCGGAAACAGCACCGCATAGCCGTACTGCGAGACGAGAGGCGCGATCTGGGAGAGGAGATCGTGGTGCATGCCCCTTCTCCTTAGCGCAAACGAGGGTCGCGCGAACCCCTGAGAGGAGGCCCGCGGCCAACGCGGTTGGCGTCTTTGCAGCTCCTCAATAGCCCACTTGGCCCTCGCGATTGGGCGTGCCGAGGACATGGGTTTTTGGCGGCATCATCACTTGGTCGAAGGTCTGGGTGAACATCGCCGCCGCGAAGAAGGCGACCGCTCGAAGGGTTTCAGTCCCGGTGTTTTCAAGATCGTGGCGCATCGGCGTCGGCAAGACAAAGACGCTGCCTGGCCCGACAGCGTAGGTTGAACCGTCCTCGAAATAGAGCTTGCCGCTCCCCGCGATGATGTATTGCGTCTCCTCGGTGGCGTCGGTGTGCCAACCGAGACGGCCTCCCGGCTCGATCTCGTAGACGATCGTGGATGACGCGGTCGAACCGTGCGCCCCATAGCGGGCGAAGGCGCCCTGCCAACGCACCGCCGAATCGCTTTCCCCCCAGACCTTCGTCCGTTCGAGGGTGTTGGAATCGACAACGGGACTCATGTCGTGCGCCTCCTCTGATGGTTGACCGATAACGCCACTCTAAGCGATGGCGCGGCGGATTCCCATCTCGCTGGGCGAATCCAGAGCCAGATTCTGAGCGTTGCCCGCCTTTGCGAAGGGAACAATTTCCGCCAAAAAGAACATATTGCCAACTCGGAACAAACAGGGTACGGCTAGTTCATCGCGCGGGCCTCAAGCGCGAATCTCAGTGGATGGGACGCTTTAGCTGGCGGAATCATGGGATAGGATGGCGAGACCGAAAATGAGCAACATGGCGCTGAGGCTGGTGGGAAAAGAAGAAGGCGACAAGCAGCGGGCCCTGGAGGCGGCGCTGACCCAGATCGACAGAGCTTTTGGAAAAGGCTCGGTGATGAAGCTGGGCGACAAGGGCAAGATCGTCGAGATCGAATCGATCAACAGCGGCTCGCTCGGCCTCGACATGGCGCTGGGGATCGGCGGCCTTCCCAAGGGCCGGGTGGTCGAGATCTACGGGCCGGAGAGCTCCGGCAAGACGACCCTGGCCCTGCATGTGGTGGCCGAATCCCAGAAGGCCGGGGGCACGGCCGCCTTCATCGACGCCGAGCATGCGCTCGATCCCTCCTACGCCCACAAGCTGGGGGTGAACCTCGACGACCTTCTGGTCTCCCAGCCCGACACCGGCGAGCAAGCTCTGGAGATCACCGACACCCTGGTGCGTTCCGGCGCGGTGGATGTGATCGTGATCGATTCGGTGGCGGCCCTGACGCCCCGGGCCGAGATCGAGGGTGAGATGGGCGACAGCCTGCCGGGCCTGCAGGCGCGGCTGATGAGCCAGGCCCTGCGCAAGCTCACCGCCTCGATCTCCAAGACCCAGACCCTGGTCATCTTCATCAACCAGATCCGCCATAAGATCGGCATCTCCTACGGCAGCCCGGAGGTCACCACCGGCGGCAACGCCCTGAAGTTCTACGCCTCGGTGCGCCTGGACATCCGCCGGATCGGCTCGGTGAAGCTGCGCGACGAGATCGTCGGCAACAGCACCCGGGTCAAGGTAGTCAAGAACAAGGTCGCCCCGCCGTTCCGCGAGGTCGAGTTCGACATCATGTACGGCGAGGGGATTTCCAAGCTCGGCGAGATCATCGACCTGGGCGTCAAGGCCGGAGTGATCGAGAAATCCGGCTCCTGGTATTCCTGGAACAGCCAGCGGATCGGCCAGGGGCGCGACAACGCCCGCGAATTCCTCAAGGCCAACCCGGACATCGCCGACCAGATCGAAGCGCAGGTGCGCGGCAATTCCACCAAGATCGTCGACGCCCTCCTGCTGGGCGCCGCCGAGCCGACGGAGGATTAGGCGGATGTCCTTGCCACGGCCAACGAGATAGCTCCTTCCCGCGCCCGGTGAGCCACGACCTTCGGGGGAAGTCGATCTCGGATATCGCATCCGTTGGGAGCCCTTGAAAACTCTGCTTAGGGCGTCACCGAGTCCGGCGGCGGGGCGGGCGCGCCTGGGCCTTGCTCACCGGCCGACCGATGGGCGCACTGCGAACGGTCGCCGCTCTTGCAGGCCTCGACGCGCCTTTTCCAGTCGGCGATATCGGTGGCGTTCTTTCGCGCCAACTCATCGACCTGCGCCTGGTGCGCGACAAGGCTGGCCGCATAGGCTTCGTCGTTGGCCTTCGTCTGCTCCGCGATGGCCGCCTTTTTGGCTTCGTAGTCCGCCACCTGGGCCAGATAGGTTTCGAATGCCGCGCGGTTGCGCGCCGCGATAGCGTCAACCCCCGTCTTTATCTTGGCGTTGAGGGCGTCCGAGGGGTCCCTGAAGGGAGCGGCTGCTGAAGCGGCGGCCGGCGGCCGGGCCTTGTCGCGCACTTCGATGGCCTCGGCGTCGCGAGGGTTCAGAGCGAGGGCCCGCATGGTGTCGGCGGTCGCGTCGGCGCCGCGTCCCGTGGCGAGAAGGGCCTCGGCGCGCTTGACATAGACGAACTCGCGGTCGGGCCGCAGGGAGCTCCCGTACAGCAGAGCCTGGGTAAACAGGCGGATGGCTTCGTCATTGTCGCCGCGGTTCAGAGCTTCCAGGCCCGCCCTCGCATCCCTGGGCGGGTCGGCCCAGGCGCCGCCGGCGGTCAAAGCCAGGACCGCGAAGACGGCGACCGGTAAATTCAATGTGCGCATCGCGACCACTCTCCGCTCTTGCACGCCTGTACGGCATGCCAATCTCTTTCTTGGCGTCGTCGTCAAGCGAGGTCAAAAGATAGCCCTTCGTATCGACAATGTCGAAGCGCGCGCCTCGCAGCGCCGTCTTGGAGGGTCGCCCCACCCCTCGCTGGCCTTTTTCTTTGTGACGCCCGGCCCGGATGCTAGAGGCTGGCCATGCCGAGCCTCAATGACATTCGCAGCCAGTTCCTGGACTATTTCGCCGCCGCCGATCATGTGGTGGTCGCTTCGGCGCCGCTGGTCCCGCGGGGCGATCCCACCCTTCTGTTCGTCAACGCCGGCATGGTTCCGTTCAAAAACTACTTTACCGGGGCCGAGGCGCCCCCCGCGCCGCGCGTCGCCTCCTCGCAGAAATGCGTGCGGGCTGGCGGCAAGCACAACGATCTGGACAACGTCGGCTACACCGCCCGCCACCTGACATTCTTCGAAATGCTGGGGAACTTCTCGTTTGGCGACTATTTCAAGGAGCGGGCCATCGAGCTGGCCTGGGACCTGGTCGTCCGGCGCTTCGAGATCGATCCCGCGCGTCTGCTGGTCACCGTCCATGCCTCCGACGAGGAGGCCGCCGCCTTGTGGCGCAAGATCGCCGGCCTGCCGGACGGGCGGGTCATCCGCATCGATTCGGCCGACAATTTCTGGTCGATGGGCGATACCGGACCGTGCGGTCCGTGCACGGAAATCTTCTACGACCACGGCGAGCACGTCGTGGGCGGGCCGCCCGGCTCTCCCGATCAGGACGGTGACCGGTTCACCGAAATCTGGAATCTGGTCTTCATGCAATACGACCAGGGCGCCGATGGTTCGCGGCGGGATCTGCCGCGTCCGTCCATCGACACCGGCATGGGCATCGAGCGCCTGACCGCCGTCCTGCAGGGTGTGCACGACATCTACGATATCGATCTCTTCCGCGCCCTGATCGCCGCCAGCGAGGAGGCCACGGGCGTCAAGGCGCGGGGCGAGGCGGCGGCGTCCCACCGGGTGATCGCCGACCATCTGCGTTCGACGTCCTTCCTGCTCGCCGATGGGGTGGGCCCCTCCAACGAGGGGCGAGGCTATGTACTGCGGCGGATCATGCGCCGCGCCATGCGCCACGCCTATCTGTTGGGCGCGACCGAGCCCCTGATGCACCGCCTGGTTCCGACCCTGGTGTCTCAAATGGGCGCCGCCTATCCCGAACTGGCCCGCGCCCAGCCGATGATCGTCGAGACCCTGCGCCAGGAAGAGGAGCGGTTCCATCGCACCCTCGGCCGCGGCATGGCCCTGCTGGACGAGGCGACCGCTTCATTGCGGGAGGGTGATGTCCTGCCTGGCGAAGTCGCCTTCAGGCTCTACGACACCTATGGCTTCCCCCCCGATCTCACCGAAGACGCGGTTAGGATGAGGGGAATCAAGGTGGACATCGCCGGTTTCGATGCCGCCATGGGCCGCCAGAAGACCATGGCCCGCGAAAGCTGGGCGGGTTCGGGCCAGCAGGCCCAGGGGGCGATCTGGCTCGCTCTGCGCGCCCGCCTCGGGGCGACCCGGTTCCTCGGCTACGACCAGACCGAGGCGACCGGCAAGATGGTGGCCCTGGTCAGGGACGGCCAGGAGATCGTCGCCGCCGAAGCCGGCGAGACGGTGCTCGCCCTTTTCGACGCCACGCCGTTCTACGCCGAAAGCGGCGGCCAGGCGGGCGATCGCGGCCAAGCCACCTGGCCGGGCGGCGCCGCCGAGGTTCTCGATGTCCGCAAGGAGGCGGGCGACCTGCACGCCCACGTGCTGAAAATCACCAGTGGCCGTCTGGAGGTGGGCGTTCAAGTGCGCCTTACGGTGGATGCCGAGGGCCGTGCCCGCACGCGGCTCAATCACTCCGCCGCCCATCTGGTCCACGCCGCCCTTCGCCACGTGCTCGGCGATCACGTCGCCCAGAAGGGCCAGTTGGTGGACGCCGATCGCATGCGCTTCGATTTCAGCCACGGCGCGCCGCTCACTCACGCCGAGATCGACGCCATCGAGGCCGAGGTCAACGCGGTCATCCGCCAGAACCTGCCGGCCGACACCAAGGAAATGGCCCCCCAGGCGGCCATCGAGGCCGGCGCCATGGCTCTGTTCGGCGAGAAATACGGCGACACGGTGCGCGTGCTGACCCTTGGCCGGGCGCTGGAAGGGGAGGGGGGTTGGTATTCGGTCGAATTGTGCGGCGGCACCCACGTGGCGCGCACCGGCGACATCGCCCTTTTCAAGATCGTTTCCGAACAGGGGATCGCGGCAGGGGTGCGCCGCGTCGAGGCGCTCACCGGCGAGCCGGCCCGGCGCTGGCTGCTGGGC